>NZ_DDFB01000043.1:40683-40838 GCF_002336885.1 Novosphingobium sp. UBA1939
CGCGGCGAGGATATCGGGATTTTCGGCAAGGCGCAGCGGCGGAATTTCGCCCGAGCCGTCCTTCTTGAGCTTCTGCGGCGCTTCGTCCGCCGCGCGCCAGTCGGCCACGGCGGCGACCATCACGGCGGCGTCGGCGGGCAGCGCGGCCTCGACCG
>NZ_DDFB01000091.1:0-103016 GCF_002336885.1 Novosphingobium sp. UBA1939
ATCATGTGCAAGGCGATGAACCGCGGCTTCCTGTCGGTGATCGCCGGCGGCTTCGGCGCGGATGCGGGAGCCGGCGGCGCGGGCGGCGCAGCCAAGGAACAGCGCCCGTGGAAGCGCGGATCGGCCGAGGACGCGGCCTACATCATGAAGGAAGCCGAAAGCGTCATCATCATCCCGGGCTATGGCATGGCGGTGGCGCAGGCCCAGCACGTGCTGCGCGAGATGGGCGACCAGCTGAAGGCGGCCGGCGTCAACGTGAAGTACGCGATCCATCCGGTGGCGGGGCGTATGCCCGGCCATATGAACGTGCTGCTGGCCGAAGCCAACGTGCCCTATGACGAGGTGTTCGAACTGGAGGACATCCAGGGCGAGTTCGCGCAGGCCGACGTAGCCTTCATCATCGGCGCCAACGACGTGGTGAACCCGGCCGCCAAGACCGACAAGTCCAGCCCGATCTATGGCATGCCGGTGTTCGACGTGGAGAAGGCCAAGACGATCTTCTTCATCAAGCGTTCGATGGGCGGCGTGGGTTATGCCGGCGTGGACAACGACGTGTTCTACATGGACCAGACCATGATGCTCCTCGCCGACGCCAAGAAGATGGTCGAGGATATCGTCAAGGCGCTGGCCCACTGATGGAGGCACGTTGATGCGCCGGATCGGGATGTTCGCCGCGCTGACCGGCGCGCTGGCACTGGCTGCCTGCGCGCCGTCCAAGCTGGCCTATGGTCAGGTCAAGAGCGCGATGATGGATGCGGGGCTGTCCGAAGCCAATTCGGCCTGCATGGCGACGCGGATGACCGACCGGCTTTCGCTTGGCCAGTTGCAGAAGCTGAAGCAGCTCAAGGGCGATAAGCGTTCGCTGTTCGATTATGTTTCGGCGGTGCGCCGGGTGGGCGATGCGCAGGCGATCGAGGTGACGGCGAGTTCGGCGGCGCTGTGCGCGGTGGGGCTTGCGCCGGAGAAGCGCCGGTAAGGCGTTCCCTCGCGGGGGCGGGCCGAGGCACAATCCGCCGGATTCCGTGTCTCTCCCGCTGGACGGGGCGCACGCCCTTTCGTAAGGCCGGGGCGACGAGGGTGGTCGCATTCCCCGGGAGATCTGACTTTGCGTAAACTCGGCCTTATCGGCGGCATGAGCTGGGTTTCTACCCGCACCTATTACGAGCACATCAACCGTCTGGTGCAGGCGAGGACGAGCAAGCTGGCTAGCGCGCCGCTGCTGATCGAAAGCCTGGATTTCACCGATCTTGTCCGCCTGTCCACGCCCGAGCAGTGGAATCACGCGGCAGACGTGCTGACGGCCAGCGCGCAGCGGCTGGAGCAGGCCGGCGCCACCGCGATCCTGATCGGCGCCAATTCGATGCACAAGGTTTACGACAAGGTGGCGGGCGCGGTGCAGGTGCCAGTGATCCACATCGCCGACGTGGTGGGCCAAAAGATGCAGGCCAATGGCGTCAAGACGGCGGCGCTGATCGGATCGCGCAACGTGATGATCGAAAGCTTCTATCGCAAGCGGCTGATCGAACATGGCGTAACGCTGCTGCCCCCGGTGATGGACAGCGTGGAGGAAGTGGACCGCATCATCTACGAGGAACTGATGCAGGGCCGCGCCACGCGATCGGCGGAGCGTACGTTCAAGACCATGATCACCAACATGGAGCGCGATGGCGCGCAGGCTATCGTGCTGGGCTGCACCGAACTGGACATGGTGATCGATGTCGATGCCAACGTGCTGCCGATCTATGACGGCACCGCGATCCACGCCGAAGCGGCGGTCGACTGGATCCTGGGCGGGTAGCCGATTGCCGTGACCGCCACGCGCGCGCCCTATGCCAGCGATCCGGCGCGGTCGCGCGGACGGGAATACCCGCTTGAACCGTCGACGACGCGCGGCCCGCGCAGCGAATTCCAGCGCGATCGCGACCGGATCATCCATTCGATCGCGTTCCGCCGGCTGCGCCACAAGACGCAGGTGTTCATCGCGCCCGATGGCGATCATTACCGCGTGCGGCTGACGCACAGCCTGGAAGTGGCGCAGATCGGCCGCGTGATCGCGCGGGCGCTGGGGCTGGACGAGGATCTGACCGAGGCGCTGTGCCTGGCGCACGACATCGGCCACCCGCCGTTCGGCCACGCCGGCGAGGACGCGCTGGAAACCGCGATGGCGGACCACGGCGGGTTCGACCACAACGCCAACACGCTGCGCGTGCTGATGCGAATGGAAAGCCCCTATTGCGGGCACGAGGGGCTGAACCTTTCGTGGGAGCTGCTGGAGGGTCTCGCCAAGCACAACGGCCCCGTCCACGCGCCGACCTGGGCGCTCGCTGAACTCGACGCGGCGTTCCCGCTCGATCTGGGGCAGCGCGCTTCGCTGGAAGCGCAGGTGGCGGCGGTGGCGGACGACATCGCCTATGACAACCACGACATCGACGACGGCCTGCGTGCCGGCTTTCTGACGATCGACGAGCTGCTGGAACTGCCCTCCATCGCCGACCAGTGGCGCGCGATCGAACGGCGCTTTCCGGGTGGGCAGCGTGATCGCCTGCAGCGCGAGCTGGTGCGCGGGCAGATCGGCCGCATGGTCAACGACGTGATCGCGGAAACGCGCCGGCGCCTGATCGGAAGCGGCGCCGAAACGGCGGAGGACGTGCGCGCCGCGCCGCTGGCGCTGGCCGGTTTCTCGGCCGGGATGGCGGACGAGGAGCGCGCGCTCAAGCGCTTCATGTACGACCGGCTCTATTACCACCCCGAACAGATCGCCACGGCGGAACGCGCGTGTTCGGTGATCGCCGCGCTGTTCACGGCCTATGCCGAGGACCCTGCGCGGATGCCGGAAAGCTGGCAGCGGCAGATGCCGCAAGGCGAGCCAGGCCGCAGCCGGCATGTCGCCGATTTCATTGCGGGGATGACCGACCGCTATGCGATAGACAGCTTCACACGTCTGTTCGGCAGCGCTCCCGAGGGCCTGAGCAATGTCTAACGAAACGCGCATCGCGCTGCTGGGCGCCACGGGCATGGTCGGGCGGCAGGTGATGGAAAAGGCGGTGGGCCGGCGCGGCCAGCGGCTGATCGCCATCGCCCGGCGCGAAGTGCCGTTGCCACCGGGCGCGCGCATGGAAATGCTGCTGTCCGATCCGGATTACTGGCCCGATGCCATCGCCGCCGCGCGCGCGGACGTGGCGGTGATCGCGCTCGGCACCACGATCCGCGCCGTAGGCGGGGACAGGGACGCGTTTCGCGCGGTCGATCACGATCTGGTGCTGACCTGCGCCCGCGCCGCGCGCGAGGCCGGGGTGCGCCAGCTGATCGCGGTATCCTCGGTCGGCGCGCAACTGGCGTCGAAGAACTTCTATCTCTCCGTGAAAGGTGAGGTGGAGGACACGCTGTCGCGGCTTCGTTTCGGCCGACTCGACATCCTGCGCCCCGGGCTGCTGCGTGGGCGGCGCGAAGGGCCGTTGCGCATGGGGGAACGCGTGGCGATGATCGCCAGCCCGGCGGCGGACCTGTGTCTGCACGGTTCGCTGCGCAAGTACCGCTCCATCCGCGCTTCCGTGGTGGCGGAGGCAATCCTTGGCCTTGCCGGGATCAAGCCCGACGGGCGCTTCGTGCACGAACACGACGCGATCCTGCGCGCCACACGGCGTTAGCATCGGGCGCCGGAACCGTTAGCCTGCCTTGCGGATAAGTTCAGCCGCAAAGGGCGGCTGCGCGGATTGACTTGGCCTTGCTGCGGCGCGAAATGGACAGGTCGCTGATCGCGCGGGAGAGTTCCCGCGATTCGCCAGTCGGATCGCGGGACGCCGAAGGAGCAACCGCCCCGGAATCTCTCAGGCTTCAGGACCGCGTTGGTCGATAGCGACGCTCTGGAAAGTGTCCTTGCCGCAAGGAAAGGGCCGCCGAAGGGGTAACCTTGCCAGCCCGTGCGGGCGGCGGGGGAAAGCTCTCAGGTTTCCGTGACAGAGGGGGCACCGATGGGTGCCAGACTGTACGGAGACCGATTTTGTGAGCGACACATACAAAATTTCACCGGATGAAATCAGCGAGCCCGACGCCGGGCCGCTGACCTTGCCGCTCGATGGCTGGCACCGCGCGCGTGGCGGCCGCATGGTCGCGTTCGCCGGATACTGGATGCCGGTGCAGTACGAAGGCATCATCGCCGAGCACCTGTGGACGCGCGCGCACGCCGGGTTCTTCGACGTTTCGCACATGGGCCAGCTCTATATCGCGGGCGAAGGCGTCGAAGCCGCGATCGAGGCGGTGCTGCCGATCGACCTGTCCACCCTGCCGCTGGGCGGGGTGCGCTATTCGCTGCTGCTCGATGCCAATGGCGGCATTCTGGATGACCTGATGGTCACGCGCTGGGGCACGGGCTTCTATCTGGTGGTCAACGGCGCGACCAAGCACGACGACATCGCCCATCTGCGCGCAAACCTGCCCGAAGCCGTCTCGCTCACGCACCTGGCGGACAGCGCGCTGTTCGCGCTGCAAGGGCCGGAAGCCTTCGCCGCGCTCGCTCCGCTGGTGGGTGGCGAACACGCGCTTTCCGCGCTCAGCTTCATGCGCGGCGCCAGCTTCACGCTGGGCGGCGTGGACGCGTGGATCAGCCGCTCGGGCTATACCGGCGAGGACGGGTTCGAGATCGCCGTGCCGGCCGAAAGCGCCGCCGCGATCGCCGACCTGATCTGCGCGCAACCGCAAGTGAAGCCGATCGGCCTGGGCGCGCGCGATTCGCTGCGGCTCGAAGCCGGCCTGCCGCTCTACGGGCACGACATGACGCCGGACGTGGACCCGGTGAGCGCGGACCTGTTGTTCGGCATCAACAAGCGCCGGCGCGGTGACGGGGGCTTTCCCGGCGCGGACCGCATCCTGCCGCTGATCGATACCGGCAGCGTCACGCGCCGGGTTGGCCTGGTGCTCGAAGGCCGGATGGCCGCGCGCGAGGGCGCGAAAGTGCTGTGGTGCGAGGCCGAGGTCGGCAGCGTCACCTCCGGCGGCTTTTCGCCCAGCCTGGAGAAGCCCATCGCCATGGCCACCGTCGCCGCCGAACTGGCGCGGCCGGGCACCCAGCTCATCATCGACGTGCGCGGCCGCAAGATCGCGGCCACCGTCACGCCCATGCCCTTCGTTCCCCACCGCTATCACCGCAAAGGAGCCGCCTGATGCCCCGCTATTTCACCCAGGACCACGAGTGGATCGACGTTGACGGCAGCGATGCCACCGTTGGCATCACCGACTACGCGCAGAGCCAGCTTGGAGACATCACCTTCGTGGAACTGCCGGCGGCGGGTTCGGCGGTGACCAAGGGCGACAGCGCCTCGGTGGTGGATTCGGTCAAGGCCGCCTCGGACGTCTATGCACCCGTTTCGGGTACGGTGAGCGAGGCCAATGCCGCGCTGGAAGACGAGCCGGAACTGGTCAACACCGCTGCCGAAAGCGATGGCTGGCTGTGGCGCATGACGCTGTCCGACGCCGCCGAACTGGAAGGCCTGATGGACGAAGCCGCCTACAAGACCTACGTCGAGGGGCTTTGACCGGATGCGCTATCTTCCCCTGAGCGAGAATGATCGCAGCGCCATGCTGTCGGTCATCGGCGCGGGATCGATCGACGACCTGTTCGTCGACGTGCCCGCCGAAGCGCGGCAGGCGGGGCCGATCCCCGGCCTGCCGCTCCACGCCAGCGAAATGGCGGTGGAACGCCACATGGCGCGGCTCTCCGCCGAAAGCCTGACGGCGGGCGAAGCACCGTTCTTCCTGGGCGCGGGCGCCTATCGCCACCATGTGCCGGCCAGCGTCGACCACCTGATCCAGCGCGGCGAGTTCCTGACCGCCTACACGCCCTATCAGCCGGAAATCGCGCAGGGGACCTTGCAGGTGCTGTTCGAGTTCCAGACCCAGGTCGCACGCCTGTTCGGGACCGACATCGCCAATGCCTCGCTCTACGACGGGTCGACCGCGTGCTGGGAAGCAATCACCATGGCGGGCCGCATCACGCGGCGGAAGAAGGCCGTGCTTTCGAGCGGCCTCCACCCGCACTACGTCGAGACCGCGCGCACCATGGCGCGCTTTACCGGCGATGCGCTGGTGACCTCTGCGCCGGTGCTGGCCGCAGCGGCGGATGACGACGCCGTGATCGCCGCGATCGACGCGGACACGGCCTGCGTCGTCGTGCAGTATCCCGACGTGCTTGGCCGCATTCCCGATCTCGCGCGGATCGCGGCCGCCGCGCAGGCGCAGGGCGCCCTGCTGGTGGCGGTGGTGACCGAACCGGTCGCGCTGGGCCTGCTTGAAAGCCCCGGTGCCCTGGGCGCGGACATAGTCGTGGGGGAAGGGCAGTCGCTCGGCGTCGGCCTCCAGTTCGGTGGGCCGTACCTTGGCCTGTTCGGCTGCCGCGAGAAGTTCGTGCGCCAGATGCCCGGCCGCCTTTGCGGCGAAACCGTGGACGCCGAAGGTCGGCGTGGCTTCGTGCTGACGCTGTCGACGCGCGAACAGCACATCCGGCGCGAGAAGGCGACGAGCAACATCTGCACCAATTCCGGCCTCTGCGCGCTGGCGTTCTCGATCCATCTCAGCCTGCTGGGCGGCACCGGGCTGGAGCGCATGGCACACCTTAGCCATGCGCGCGCGCGCGCCACTGCGGATCGCCTGGCGCACGTGCCGGGCGTGGAAATCGTCAACACCGCGTTCTTCAACGAATTCGCGGTGACCCTGCCGCGCGATGCCCGGCAGGTGGTGCGCGATCTGGCGGAGCGGAAGGTGCTGGGCGGCGTGTCGCTGGGCCGGCTCTATCCGGGCGAAGCGGCGCTCGCCAATGGTCTGCTGGTGGCGGCCAGCGAATGCACGACGGCGGAAGACATCGACGCGCTGGGTACGGCGCTTGAGGAGGTGCTGGCATGAACGACCTCAATCCCGCGGGCTGGCGCCCGGCCATGTCCGCCGATCAGGGCGATAGCGCGGCGGTGACGACTTTCACCGGCAACCGCGCGCTGCATCTGGAGGAACCGCTGCTGTTCGAGATCGGCGCGGCCGACCGGTGCGGTGTCGATTTCGATGAAGCGCCGGACCTGCCCGACACGCTGGGCGCATTCCGGCGCAAGGCGCGGCTCGATCTGCCGGGCCTGTCCGAGCCGGAAGCGGTGCGGCACTATACCCGCCTGTCGCGGCAGAACTACGCGATCGACCTGGGACTCTTCCCGCTGGGAAGCTGCACGATGAAGCACAACCCGCGCCTGGACGAAAAGGTGGCGCGGATGCCGGGCTTTGCCGATGTCCATCCGTTGCAGCCGCAGCAGACGGTGCAGGGCGCGCTGAAGGTGATCAACGAACTGGCGCACTGGCTGATCAAGCTGACCGGCATGCACGGCGTGGCGATGACGCCCAAGGCGGGCGCGCATGGCGAACTGTGCGGGCTGCTGTGCATCCGCGCCGCGCTGGAAGCGCGGGGCGACGCGCGCGAGGTGATCCTGGTGCCCGAAAGCGCGCACGGCACCAATCCTGCCACGGCGGCCTTCGCCGGCTATCGCGTGGAGAACATCCCGGCGACCGAGGACGGCCGCGTGGATGTCGCGGCGCTGACCGCGCGGCTCGGGCCGGACGTGGCGGGGGTGATGATCACCAACCCGAACACTTGTGGCCTGTTCGAGCGCGAGTTGAAGACGATCGCCGATGCGGTCCATGCGGCCGGCGGCTATGTCTATTGCGACGGGGCGAACTTCAACGCCATCGTCGGGCGCGTGCGTCCGGGCGACCTTGGCGTCGATGCCATGCACATCAACCTGCACAAGACGTTCTCCACCCCGCACGGCGGGGGCGGGCCGGGGTCAGGGCCGGTCGTGCTGTCGGAAGCGCTCGCGCCCTATGGGCCATTGCCGTTCACCGCGCGGCAGGCCGATGGTTCGGTGCGGCTGGTGGAGGAAGAGGACGCGCCCGGCATCCATCCCGAAGGCTTCGGTCGGATGTGCGCGTTCCATGGCCAAATGGGCATGTTCACGCGCGCACTGGCCTATATCCTGAGCCACGGCGCGGATGGGCTGCGGCAGGTTTCGGGCGACGCGGTGCTCAACGCCAACTACGTGCTGCGCCGGCTTGAGGACGTGCTGGAAGCGCCGTTCGGCGCAGCCGGCCCCTGCATGCACGAAGCGCTGTTCAGCGATGACGGTTTCGCGGAAGGGTTCTCCACGCTCGATCTCGCCAAGGGGCTGATCGACGAGGGCTTCCATCCGATGACGGTCTATTTCCCGCTGGTGGTCCACGGCGCGATGCTGGTCGAGCCGACCGAGACCGAAAGCAAGGCGGGGCTGGACCAGTTCATCGGGGCGATGAGGTCGCTGGCCGAGCGCGCGCGGGAAGGCGATCCGCTGCTAAAGAGCGCGCCGCACCTGGCTCCACGTCGGCGGCTCGATGAAACGCTGGCCGCGCGCAAGCCGAAGCTGGTGTGGAAGGACTGACGACCTTCCGTGCGCAAAGGCCGCCGGGTGACCGGCGGCCTTTGTTCTGAACTTACTTGTGGATCGCGTCGGAACCGGCCTGGCCGACCGACTCGATGTCGCGGCCGGCGCCTTTCACGGTGTTGCAGGCGGCGGTGCCCAGCACCATTCCACTCAGAACCGTCGCGAGAACGATCTTGCGGATCATCGGAAATCTCCTCTCGTAAATAGCCGAACACCGCATTGGCGGTGATGAACCGCTGGAACGTTCGGAACGGCTAGCGGTTCCGCCGGTGGATCGGTTATGCGGTCAGCGCGTCGCCCGCGCGTTGGCGATGCAGCAGGTGTTCCCGCCAGGCGATGATCAGCCCGGCGGCGATCACGATCGGCGCGCCGATCCAGGTGGAGGCGGGCGGCAGATGGTCGAACACCAGCCAGCCCCACAGCGTGGCCCAGGCGAAGGCGGAATAATCCATCACGATCACGCTCGATACGCTGCCATAACGCAGCGCGGCGGTGAGAAAGATCTGGCCGATCAGGCCGGACAGGCCGATGCCGAACAGGATCAACCAGTCCGCCGCGTCATGGTGGACGCCGGTGCGCAGCAGGAACAGGGCCAGCACCGGCGAGGTGAAAGCGGAGAACCAGAATACCACCGTCAGCGGTTGTTCGGTCCGCCCCAGATCGCGCAACTGGATGGCGATCACCGCGACCATGAACGCCGCGCCCACGCCTACGGCAATGCCGAACAGCGGGAGATGCGATTGGTTCGGCCCCGCGATCACAAGGATGCCCGCCAGCCCCAGTATCACGGCCGACCAGCGCACCCAGCCCACCGGTTCCTTGAGCACCACCGCCGCAAGGATCACCGCGAACATCGGGGCGGTGAAGCCCAGCACGGTGGATTCGGCCAGGGGCAGTAGGATCACCGCGCCCAGGGTCAGGAACATGCCGGAGCCGCCGAAGGCCGCGCGGCGGGCATGAACCCACAACCGCTGCGTCTTGAGGACGGAAAGCTGGCCGCGCGCGGCAAGATAGCCGAGCAGCATCAGGCCGGGAAAGAACTGCCGCCAGAACAGGGTTTCCGGCAGGCTTACGCCGCGGGTGCCCGCCACTTTGACCAGCATCAGCATGACCGAGAGCGAAGCCATGGCGGCCAGGCGCAACCCCAGCGCCAGGATCGGTCGGTTCATGCGGTCCATGCGCTTGCCCATAGGCGCACGGGGCTTGCGATCAAGCGCTTCGTTCCCATCTTCGGCGCATGGACGACGCGGTGACGATGGGTTCGATCGGGGGTGTAGCCATTCTGCTGGCAATGATCGCGTGGTGGGCCGACCGCCGGCGGTTGCGCCGCAGCGACCCCGACGCCGTCGGCTTCATGCCGTGGACGACGATCTATTTCCTGGCGATGATGATCGGCTGCGTCGCGCTCGGCCTGGCCGCGCGCGACTGGTTCCACACCGCCTGAACCGGCGGCAGCCGATCAGAGGCAGGCGTCGAGGTAGGCCTGGTCGAACCCGAACTGGCGCGCCTTTTCCAGCGTGTAGGGGCGCAGACCGGTCGAACGGAATTCGCCGATGATCTTGCCGTCCTCGCTCTCGTCCAGATATTCGAACTTGAACAGTTCCTGCGTCACGATCACGTCGCCTTCCATGCCGATCACTTCGGTCACGTTGGTGGTGCGGCGCGAACCATCGCGCAGGCGCTTCACCTGAACGATCAGATCGACCGATTCCGCGATCTGGCGGCTGATGGCTTCCTTGGGGATCTTGATGTCGCCCATCATGATCATGTTTTCCATACGGCCCAGGCATTCGCGCGGGCTGTTGGCGTGCAGCGTACACATCGAACCATCGTGGCCGGTGTTCATCGCGGCCAGCAGGTCGAAGCATTCGGCGCCACGGATTTCGCCCAGGATGATCCGGTCAGGGCGCATACGCAGCGCGTTCTTGACGAGATCGCCGATGGTGATGGCGCCCTGACCTTCCAGGTTCGGCGGGCGGGTTTCCAGCGGCAGCCAGTGCGGCTGCTGCAGGCGTAGTTCGGCCGCGTCCTCGATCGTCAGCACGCGCTCGCCCGGATCGATCATCTTCGACAGGGCGTTGAGCATGGTCGTTTTGCCCGAACCGGTACCGCCCGAGATCACGATGTTCATGCGGCACGCACCGGCAACCTTCAGCGCGGTGCACATCTTGTCGGACATCGAACCGAAATCGCGCAGCATGTCGAGCGTGATCGGCTTTTCGGAAAACTTACGGATCGAGATGGCAGTGCCGCGCAAGCTGAGCGGCGGCACGATCACGTTGACGCGGCTGCCGTCCTTGAGGCGCGCGTCGGCCAGCGGCGTGGTCTGGTCGACGCGGCGGCCGACCTGGTTGACGATGCGCTGCGCGATCTGGAACAGGTGGCTTTCATCGCGGAACCGGATCGGCGCGATGGTCAGCTTGCCCTTCTTTTCGATGTAGGTCTGTTCCGGGCCGTTGACCATGATGTCGGTCACGTCAGGATCGTTGAGCAGTTCTTCCAGCGGACCGAAGCCCAGCAGTTCGTCGATCAGCACCTTTTCCAGCGCGAACTGTTCGCGCCGGTTGAGCGTGACTTTCAGTTCCGCCAGCACTTCCATGATGATCGGGCGGAATTCCTCGGACAGTTCGTCCTTGGTCAACGTGGCGGCGGCTTCGGGATCGACGCGTTCGAGCAGGCGCGGCAGCACCTGTTCCTTGATCTTGTGGACCGAGGCTTCGAAGCCTTCGGCCTGATACGTGCTTTCGTGGACGCCGTTGACGCGATCGGCAAGGCGCGTCATCGCATCCGCCTTCATCGGGTTCTGCGGCGCGGCGCTTTCGGATTCGGCAGGAAGGGGCGGGAACTGCTGGCCACCGACCGGCGGTTGGCTCGCTGGCGCGGGCTGGCCCGCGGGAGCTTGTTCGCCAGCCCGCATGGGCCGCGCGACACCGAAGGAAGGCCGCATGGAACCGCCGCCGCCAAGTCCGTTCTTTCGCCCAAAAGCGCTCATTAAATAGATCCCGTCTTGCGACCCCTTCCGGAAAATGGAGGAAGAAGGTCACCAGTCCTTATGCAAACGCGGTGAATAATCGGGAAACGTTCAGGAATTCCTAACCGGGCGAGGGGCATGGCCAGTACGCACCCATCGCGGAGATCCGTCAGCGGAAAACGGCGAAAGCGTCCCGCGGCAATTACCTCCGGTTAACCATCCGGCGCTAGAACGTCGGGCGGAGATGCCATGCCACCCCAACTGACGATCATCATTCCGGTCTTCAACGAGCAGGAAAGCCTTGGCGCGTTTCTCGATGCCGTTCGGATGCCGCTGGCGCAGGCGCTCGATGTTATCGGGGCGCACGCTTCGGCGGAATTGCTGTTCGTGGATGATGGCAGCAGCGATCGCACGCCGGATATGCTGGCGATCCTTGCCGGGCTGGACGCGCGCGTCCGCTATCTCCGCTTGTCCCGCAATTTCGGCAAAGAAGCCGCGATCGCGGCCGGCTTGCAGCACGCGCGCGGGGCGGCCGTGGTGCCGATGGACGTCGACTTGCAGGATCCGCCGGAACTGCTGCCAGCCTTGGTACGCGAGTGGGTGGCGGGTGCGAAAGTCGTCAATGCCCGCCGCGTCGACCGCTCCAGCGACAGCCGGTTGAAGCGCTGGACGGCGCATGGGTTTTACCGCGCGGTCAACCTCATGGCTGAAACACCTATCCCCGAGAATGTGGGCGACTATCGCCTGCTCGACCGGGCGGCTGTCGATGTCATCAACCGGCTTGGCGAAAGCGCGCGGTTTAACAAGGGCCTGTTCGCGTGGGTGGGTTTCCGGGTCGCGACGGTGGACTATGTCCGGTCGCAGCGCCATGCCGGTGAAACGAAATGGCGCTGGCGCCGGCTTTGGAGCCTCGCGCTCGACGGGATAACGGCTTCGACCACGGCGCCGTTGCGGATCTGGACATATGTTGGCGGCGTGACCGCCCTTGGCGCATTTGCCTATGCGGCATTTCTGGTGCTGCACACGCTGATAACCGGCATCGACACGCCAGGCTATGCGTCGATCATGATCAGCGTGCTGATGCTGGGCGGCATCCAGCTGCTGAGCATCGGAATCATGGGGGAATATATCGGCCGTATCGCCAAGGAAGTGCGGCAGAGGCCCCTGTATGTCGTTGAACAGGACAGTGCGGCAGAGCCGGATCAAGGCTCCAGCGAAAGGGAAGAAGCGTGGACCAGGCCGCCTATGCGGGCATGAATGCGGTGGAGGAACGGCACTGGTGGTTCGTCGCCCGTCGGCGCATCATCGCTAGCCTGATCGACCGTTTTGCATTGCCGCCGCGCAACGCGAAGGTATTGGAAGCCGGATGCGGAACAGGCGGCAACCTTGCCCTGCTGGCCCGCTATGGCCATCTCGAGGCGTTCGAATTCGATGATGGCGCGCGCGATCTTGCCTCCGCCAAGGGTGTCGCGGACATCGGTTTCGGCGCGCTGCCGGATCGCGTTGAGCTGCCCGATCGCTCCTATGACCTGATCGCCTTGCTGGACGTGCTCGAACACATCGAGGACGACCGTTCGTCGCTGCGACGCCTGGGCGATCTGCTCCGCAGCGAAGGCCGGTTGATCCTGACCGTCCCGGCGATTCCGTCGCTGTGGTCAAGACACGACGAAATCCACCACCATCATCGGCGCTATACGCTGGAAACCTTGCGTACGTGCATTGCCGACGCCGGGCTGAAAGTAGAAAAAATAGGCTACTTCAACTCGCTGTTGTTCCCGCTGGCGTGGCTGCAGCGGCAGGCGCAGCGCGTGCGTGGTCACGATGCGCCGCTGGACGACATGCCGGGCCGGCTTCTCAACGGAGCATTGCAGGCGGTGTTCGCGCTGGAGCGCTTTCTGCTCGGGCGCGTGAGGATGCCCATCGGCCTTTCCCTCTACGCCGTGGTTTCGGCGCGCTGAGCTAAACCCCGACGGGGCGGCGCCATACGCCATCCCAGCACGCATCGGGTTCGACGACCGGCACGATGCTGACGCGCTGGCCAAGCAGGCGCGGGGGAACCTTGCCCAGGGGCGCCAGATAGCTGCCCTTGGGATAGCGCGCGAAACCCTGGTCCCACGCCTTGAAGAAGCTGCAGCGGCCGTGCCCCACCGGCGCAAACCGGAAGGCGCGGCTTATCTCGGAGGCGCCGGTACAGGCCGCAAGCGCCAGCATCGCGGCCAGCCACCAATGCCGCCCGCGCGCGCTCCCGTCGGGCGATGCCGCGAGAATTTCTGCAACCAGCACGGCGAGCACGGTTTGCGAGGGTATCGCGCCACGCATCATCAGGTCGATCGACCAGCCGATCTGCGCTTGCGGTATGATCAGCAGCACCACGCCCGCCAGCGTTGCCGTGTAGCGGCCAAAGCGGGATTGCCGGCTTGCCGCCATCACGGGCACCAGCCAGGGCAGCGCTTCCAGCGCTTCGAACAGGGCGTACCGCGGGAAATCGTAGGCATAGAGCCGTATGCCGACGTTATCGCCCGCCATGCCCAGGTACGCGAGCGCAGGAAGCGACAGGGCGGAGGCGCCGAGGGGCAGTACCAGCGATCGCCACGAAAGCGTTCCCTGCCGCAAGGCCTCCACGCCCGCCAGCGCCGCCCAGGGCAGCGCGCCGATCATCGACAGCGGCGACCACAGCGCGGTCAACGGAACTACGGCAAAGAACACGCCGATGTCCAGCTTGCCGACCCGCCAAAGCAGGAACAGCAGGCCGCAAAGCCAACCCGCCAGGGCATGCTGAGGCACCCAGAACGCCAGCGTGATGAACGAGCTGAATTGAAAGCCGGGAAGCCAGCCTTCAAGATGATCGATGAAGCGCGGGCCGACAATGGCATTGCCGACAATGTCCAGCCCGCCGAAGCACAGCGCGACGATCAGGGCGATCCAGCGGGCCCGGCGGCTGTCGAAAAGCGGCGACGCCAGCGCCAGCAGCCCTCCGAGAAGCAGGGCATTCTGGACCAGAAGCGTCACCCCCCCCGCCGTTTCGCCCCAGGCTTTCCAGGCGAGGGCAGGTAGCAGATACATGCCGATAGGCGCGCGCAGCAGAAACGGCTCGCCCTGGTAGAGATAGGCGAACGGCCATGGATGAATGGCCATGTCGCGCAGCACGGCATCGCGAACCTGCCAGTCGATGTTGGCGTAGAACAGCCGCCCTTCGCCACCGAGAAGAAGCAAAACAAACGCGATCGCCACGCAAAACCCGATCCTGCGGAGCGGGATGGGGCCGATCTGCCGGGCGCCTCTTGTCAGGCCGAAGACAAGCAGGCTGGAAGCCAGCGCCTGCAGGCCAAGCAACAGGGGCGAGGTGAAGCCCAGAAAAGCCGAAAGCAGCACGAGGTCGGCCGCGAGCCAGCCGGCGAACATGCCAAGAAGCCAGTGGCCTGGAAGCGAAGCCAGGCGATCAGCGCGGACGGGCGTTTGCGATAGCGGTGAGGTCATCCGGCGATCATCTGGTTGTTGCTGTCCATAGCCTCCGACATGCCAGCCTAGGCACGCGCAATTTATGCCGTCTTAACCCGATCTGTGCAGATTGGCAGAATGTTCGAACGCCTGCCAAGCTGGTTTCGCTTCCTGATCGTGGGCGGCATCAACACCGCTTTCGGCTATGCGCTGTTCGTAGGCCTGATTTTGCTGGGAGCGTCAAGACTGACCGCTGTGGTCGCTGCAACGGCGCTGGGTGTCGCGTTCAATTTCCACACCATCGGCAAGCATGTCTTTGCCAACCGCGATCTTGCCCTGCTGCCACGGTTCCTGGGTGTTTATACGGTTCAGGTTTGCGTCAACAGTCTCGCACTGACCTTGTTGGGACGGCTGGGATTTCACCCCCTGGTCGCGCAAGCATTGCTCGTTCCTTTTCTTGCCGTTTCTGTCTATCTCGCGCTCCAGCATTTCGTGTTCCGACCGGTGAGAGCGCGCCCTGCGCAGCCCGTTCGCTGAAGCGAACCCGCAAATGCGTTGAAATCGAAAGGCGGATGAACGGCACCGGTGTGCCCCCATCAGCGTAAAGGCGCGTTAGTGGACCATCGATCACGTGAAGCATCCGGCCTCCTGTTCGCGCTCGCCGGGTTCGCGCTGCTTTCGGTCGGGGATGCGGTCGTCAAGTCAATGGCCGGGCTGTGGCCGGGGCTGGCTATCGCGGCGCTGCGCTATGTCGCGGGCGTGATCGGGCTGGGCGTGGTGCTGGCGCTGCGCGAAGGGCGGGCCGGGTTCCGCATGGCGCGGCCCGGCTGGCAAATGCTGCGGGGCGGGGGCGTGGCGATATCGGCCATGGCGTTCTTCACCGCGCTGTTTCTGATGCCGATCGCCACCGCCACCGCGATCACCTTCACCAGCCCGATGATTACCGGGCTGCTTGCCGCGCTGATCCTGCGCGAGCCGATGCGGCGCGCGACGTGGATCGCCAGCGCCTTCGCTTTCGCCGGCGTGCTGATCGTGCTGCGGCCCAATCTTGCCACACTGGGCGCGGTGGCGTTCCTGCCGCTGCTTTCCGCCATCGGCATGGCGCTGCTGATGATCGGCAACCGTGCGGTGGCGGGCCATGCCAGCGCGCTGGCGATGCAGTTCAGCGTGGCGTTCTTCGGCACGCTGATCCTGGTACCCGCCGCGATCATCGGGCATTTCAGCGGCTTGCCGATGTTGCATATCGGCGTGCCGGAATGGAGCGTGGCGGCGCGGTCGGTGCTGATCGCCTGCAGCGCGAGCCTTGCCCACACGCTGGTCTACATGGCGACCACCCGCGCCGGCGCGGCGACGATCGCGCCGATGACCTATGTGCAGTTGCTGATGGCTGGCTTCTTCGGCTGGCTGCTGTTTCGCGAGCGCCCCGATGCCACCGCGCTGTTCGGCGCCGCGGTGATCGTCGCGGCGGGGCTGTACCTGTGGAACGCCGGGCGGGCCGACGCGCCGGCCAGACCGGGCCGGTGAGCGACGCGGCGGCCTGCTGCTGGTTGTGCGAACGGCCGCTGGGACGACGGATCGAATGGCATCACCCGGTACCGAAAAGCCGGGGCGGGCGCGAGACCGTGGCCGTCCATCCGATCTGCCACCGCACGCTGCACGCCCAGTTCGGCAACGGGGAACTCGCGCGCATCGGCCATGATGCCGACACGCTGCGGGCCAATCCGGTGATCGCGAAATTCGTAGCATGGGTTTCGGGCAAGCCGCCCGATTTCCACGCTCCCACGGCAAAACGGCGTTAGAGGATATCCAGCAGCGGCTTCAGGCTATCCAGCAACACGGCGGGCCGGTCGCGCTCGGGCAAGTCGTCGCTTTTCGCCATGATCCCCGTGGCCATGCCGACCGAGAGCGCCCCTACGGCATTGGCCATGCGCATTTCCAGCGCCGGATCATCGCCCACCACCACCATATGCTTCGCCGCGCTTCGCGGCAGGCCCATCAGCAACCGCGCGGTATCGAACGCGACGCGCGAAGGCTTGCCCAGGATGCGCGGGCGCTTGCCGGTCATCGCGGTCAGCATCGCGTTGATCGGATAGCTGGCGCCGATGGCGCGGCCACTGGCCGTCGCAAAGAACGGCACGTTGCTGGCGGTCAGTAGCCTCGCACCCTTCCACAGCGAATCGCAGGCGGCTTCCAGCGCCGCAAAATCGAACTCGCGGAACCAGCCGGTATAGACCGCTTCCACCCCCTCGGCCGCCTCGTCCGGCCCCACCACAGCGAGCCCTGCGTCGTCGAGCGGCGCGCGGCAACCGGCATTGCCCAGCACGCGAACCTTCCCCACGCCGGAGCGCTTCAGCCAGTCCGCCGTGGACGAGGAGGGAGTAAGCATCTGCCTGTCCTCCACCGGAAATCCCGCCTTGCGCAGCGATGCGGCATAGGCGGCGGGCGGCTTGGCCGTGCCGTTGGTGAAGACGACATAGGGCGTGCCCCGCGCCTTCAGCCCTTCCAGAACGGCAATCGCATGGGGCAGGGCCTTGTGCCCGCCACTGGCGGCATCGCCCAGCGCGATCGTGCCGTCCATGTCGAACACGTAGCCGGCGGCATCGCGCAGGCGGGCGGATACGTCCTTCGACACAGTCATGCGGCGGCTCCGGCATGGAGGGCGAGGCGGAAGCCCGGCCGTTCGATCACGATGTCGCGCGCCTGTGGTTGCGCGGCGAGCTTGCGCAGCAGGGCGAGCATCGGCGCGGCCTGGGGCGTATACCCCGGGCGGGAACGCCCCGCCGCCTGCATGGCATCGACCTGTTCGGGCGGCATCACCGCGCGCAGCAGGAACTCCTCGTCGGACAGATGCACGCCGAACTGGCGGCGCAAGTCGGCGAGCGCGGGGAAGGTGGGCTCGTGCTCCAGTTCGCGCGCGCGGGGCCGGTCCATGATCGCCGCCAGGACTTGCGGATCGATGGGGGATGTCGGTTTGCCGAACTTGCCCAGGCAATAGCGCACCACCTGATCGGATACCTGCGCATAACGGCGGTCGCCGATCACGTTGAACAGCGCCTGGCTCATGACCATCTGCGGGAAGGGCGTGACCATGATCGGATAGCCCAGCTCCGCGCGCACCTGCTCGGTTTCCGCGATCACCGCGCCCAGCCGGTCGGACAGGCCCAGTTCGTCGAGCTGGCGCGCGGTGGTGGTCATTACCCCGCCGGCGATCTGGTGGCGCAGGAAGCTGGCATCGAAGTTCTGCGGCTGACCCGGGGGGAGGCCTTCGGCAGCGGCAAGGCGCGTCCAGTATTGCGTCAGCCTGGCGAGCGCGGCCTTGTCGATGGCGACCGCGTGTCCCGCTTCCTCCAGGTTTGCCAGCATCCGGTTGGCTTCGGGCAGCGAAGACCCGTCGCCCCCCGGCCCGATGCCGACGTGGATCGCGGAGACGCCGAGCTTTGCCGCTTCCAGGCTCGAGAGCATCCCCTGTCCGATCGTGGTATGGGCATGGATTTCCAGCGGACGGTTGCCGATCGCGGCCTTCACCGCCGGCACCAGCGTGCGCGCGCGGTCCACCGAGAGCAGGCCGGACGGGTCCTTGATATAGAACAGGTCGATATCGGCGCTCTGGCCCACGGCACGCGCGAAATCGGCGTAGAACGCATCGGTGTGAATGTTCGAGAGCGTGAAGGTCAGCGCGCACATGACCTCCGCTTCACCTTCCTGCTTCACCAGCCGGGCGGCCTCGATCACGGCCGGCACCTCGTGCATCGGATCGAGCAGCACGAAGCGACCGATCCCGTCGCGCTGGAGCTGGCGATAGACCAGCCGCATGAACTCGGGGTCGGCTTGCTGCCAGGCGATGAAGCGCAGGCCGGTGGTGATGAACTGCAAGGGCGTGGTGGGCATCGCCGCGTGCATCCGGCGGATACGCTCCCACGGGTTGTCGCGGAAATAGCGCACGGCCACGGCCATGTGGCTGGACGAGGTGAAATCGATCGCGCGGAAACCGCAGGCTTCGGTCAGCGCGGCAGCGGCAAGCATCTGCGCTGTATCGAGGCCGGTGGCCCCCCACAGGCTCTGGTTGCCATCGCGCATGGTAACGTCGACGAGACGCAGTTCGGTCATTGTCCCAACCCTCCGGAAAGCCCCACAAGAAATCCCGTATCTACGCCGCCCGCCGCAAAGCGGGGATCGGCCAGGATGCGGCGGTGCAGCGATGCGGTGGTGGGCAGCCCGTCGATCGCCAGCGTGGACAAGGCATCGGCCAGACGGTCCACCGCTTCCCCCCGGGTGGCGCCATGAACGATCAGCTTGCCCATCAGCGAATCGTAGAACGGCGGGATTTCCCCTCCGTCGGCGATGTGCGTGTCCACGCGGATGCCCGGTCCCGCTGGCCAGGCCGCCCGCATGGCGCGGCCGGGGGAAGGGCGGAAATCGGCATCCGGGTCCTCGGCGTTGATGCGCACCTCGATGGCGTGGCCTTCGGGGCGCACCATCGCCTGCGTCAGCCCCAGCGGCTTGCCGGCGGCGACGAGCAACTGCTGCTCCACCAGATCGATGCCGGTGATCGCTTCGGTCACCGGATGCTCGACCTGGATACGCGCGTTGAGTTCGAGGAAGTAGAACGAGAAATCGTCGGCATCGACAAGGAATTCGACCGTGCCCGCGCCCCGGTATCGCAGATGACGGGCAAGGCGGACCGCCGCGTCCTCGATCGCCGCGCGCGCGGCTTCGGGCATGGCCGGGGCAGGGGCTTCCTCCACCAGCTTCTGAAACCGCCGCTGGATCGAGCAATCGCGCGTGCCGAGGTGGAGCGCGGTTTGCCCGTCGCCCAGCAGTTGCACTTCGACGTGGCGGCCGCGCGCGACGAAGCGCTCGACATAGACCGCCGGGTTGCCGAATGCCGCTTGCGCCTCGGCGCGGGCCATCGCCAGCGCGCTGTCGAGGTCTTCGGCGCGGTCGACCCGGCGCATGCCCTTGCCGCCACCGCCGGAAACGGCCTTCAGCAGCAGGGGAAAGCCGGTTTCCGCGACACGGGCCTGCACGGCCTCGGCGGTTTCCGCTTCGCCGCCGGGCAGCACGGGCAGGTCGGCTTCCAGCGCCAGCCGGCGCGCGGCGAGCTTGTCGCCCATGCCCTCCAGCGTGGCGATGTCCGGCCCGACGAAGCGCATGCCCGCCTCGGCCACGGCCCGCGCGAACGCGGCGTTCTCCGACAGGAAGCCGTATCCGGGATGGACCGCATCGCACCCCGCATCGCGCGCGGCGGATACCACCCGATCAATCACGAGATAGCTTTGTGACGAAGGCGCCGGCCCGATCACGACCGCCTCGTCGGCAAGGCGGGCGGGCAGCGAAGAAGCGTCCGCTTCGGACACGCCCAGCACCGTGGCGATGCCCATGCGGCGCGCGGTGCGGATCACGCGCAGCGCGATCTCGCCTCGATTGGCGATGAACAGCTTGCGGATCATGCCAGCCGCACGAGCGCCTGGCCCTTGGCGACCATCGTCGCGTTGGGCACGATCACTTCGGCGACGACGCCGCTGCGGCCGGCATGAACCGGGTTCATCAGCTTCATCGTCTCGACAATGCCGACCACGGTTTCGGCATTCACGTTGTCGCCCGGTTGGACGAACGGCGGCGCGCCCGGTTGCGGCGCGTGGTAGAACGTGCCGGGCAGCGGCGCGAGAACGGCGTCCGGGTCGCTTTCGGGGCCGACGGTTTCACCGGTGCTGGCCTCGCCGGCGCCCGTCGCGCCGGCCCATTGCCATTCCTGGGTGAAGCCGGATTGCGCGCCATCGCCGCGCGCCACGCGCAGACGGAAGCGGTTGGTCGCGATATCGACTTCGCGATAGCCGGAGCTTTCGAGGATGGCGACGATCTCGGCGACGTCCTCGGCGGTAAGGGGCAGATCTTCGGTCATTTGGCTTCCAGAAGTTCGCGCGCGGCGGCGATGATGGCGTCGGCAAACGCTTCGTCGTTGAAATGCGCGTCGATGACGGTGACGGGCGCGCTGGCCGGCATCACCTGTTGCAGATATTCGGCGAACGGCGCGGGCACCGTGGTGTCCATCAGGTGCCCGCTGGTGCTGTCGTGGCTGGAGAAGCCGCCCAGCGGGGTGAACACGCGCACTGGTCCCTTCGCCTCGCGCACGTTGGCGGCAAGATGATCCGCCACCTTGCGCAAATCCTCCAGCTTGGTCCGGACGGCGGTGAGTTGCGGATTGTGCTCGTGATAGCGCCGGTCGGGGAACTGCACGCGCGAAACGTCGATCGGGCCGCCGATAATGAAATCGGCGTTGCCCGGCGCGATGATCGTGGGAATGCCCTTGCGCAGGGCGGGGCGGCCGCGATCGGGGCCGGTATCGGCAAGGCCGCCGAACAGGTGGTCAATGATCTCGGTGACCGAAAGGTCGAGCACCAGCGCCACGTCCTTGTCCTGCGCCAGCGCATCGAGCGTGGGGCCGCCCGCGCCCGAGGAATGGAACACCATGACTTCGCAGCCATCGGCTTCCAGCGCCTGGCGGATGCGGCGCGTGCCCGCTTCGGTGGTGCCCAGCGTGGTCATCAGCACCAGCGGGCGCTCCGGCCCCTTGTCGCGGTCATAGCCCTTGGCCATGCCGGCCACGGCGAAAGCGGCGTTGCGGAACACGTCGCGGCTGATCGTGTTGATGCCGGCGATATCGGTCACCGCGTTCATCATCGCGATGTCCTTCACGCCCATGTAAGGCTTGGTGAAGCCCGAGGCCATCGTCGAGACGATCAGCTTGGGCAGGCCATAGGGAAAGCTCTGCATCAGGGCGCCGGCCAGCGCCGACCCCATCGAACCGCCGATGGCGAGAATGCCCGAGATCGGGTCCTTAGCATCCCACGCATGAGCGGCGGTGACCGCGCCGCGTATCATCGCGTCCTGGCAATGCCCTTCGTGGCCCAGCCCGCGCACCGCCTCGATCGTGGTGCCGGCGGCGGCGGCCACATCTTCGGGTGAAATCTCCGCACCGCCCAGGGTGCGCCGTACGCTGGGGTCGAGATGGACCACGCGCACGCCTGCTTCTTCCAGCGCCGCCCGCGCGAAGCGGGCTTCCTCTTCCTTGGTATCCTGCGTGATAATCAGCAGGACGCTTGGCTTGTTGTCCATCTTGCCGTCCATTGTGGCCCCCAGGGGCGTGTCTCCCGCCTTAAAGCTGCGACAGCGCGATTGACTTTGCACGATGGTTTGGCGACTTTGCGTTGCATAAGGTGAAACGGGGATGATGCTGGAACGGAAGGTCAAGACCGTCCGCGCGCTTGAACGCGGGCTGGACGTGCTGCTCGAAGTGCAGGCGCGCAAAGCGGCCAGCCTGCACGAATTGCACCAGGCGCTTGGCTTGCCCAAGGCCACCTTGCTGCGCATGCTGATGACGCTGGGCCGTAAGGGACTGATCTGGCAGCGCCTTGCCGATGGCGCCTATCTGCCGCACGCCTATGCCTCGACGGCGGCCCCGGTCGCTTCGGCGGAGCGCATCGCCGAAGTCGCCTCGCAGCACATGAAGGCGCTCAGCACGCGGATCGCCTGGCCTTCGGTCCTGGCCGTGCCGCGGCTCGATCACATGGAGATCATCGAGACCAACGGGCCGCTGTTCCGACTCGATTCGGCGGTGCTGGGGCCGGTGGGGGTAAAGCTGTCCTATATCCACACCGCGACGGGCCGGGCCTATCTGGCGGCGTGCGGCGAGGCCGAGCGCGAGGCGATCATCGCGCGGCTTCGACCGAAGGAAACGAGCGAGGGAACCGAGGAAGACTTGCGCCAGATCCTGCAGCAGACGCGCCAACGCGGCCACGCCTCGCGCGAGCCGCTGCATCCGTGGCCCGACCGGTCGCGGCAACTGGTGCTGCGCGATGGCCGCCGGTCCATGGCCGTGCCGATCATCGTCGAAGGCACGCCTGTCGCGGCGATCAACGTGACGTGGCCCGCGCGGCGGGGAGCGGATGAGGTGGTAATCGCACGCAATCTCGAAGCGTTGCGCCGGACCGCACGGATCATCGGGCTCGAGATCGAAGGGAAGGACAAATAAGTTTCGTACAGTGAAATCCGTTTGCGTTGCTGATTAATTACGCCAGCCGCTTCGGCGAGACTGCTTGGCGGGAGAGGAAAGGCACGATGCGGCAGTGGGTGATCGAAAAGGGGTCTTCTTCGCTCGACGGGCTGAAGCTCGTTGAGGCGGAAAAGCCCGTCCCCGGGCCGGGTGAAGTGCTGGTTCGGGTCAGGGCCTGTTCGCTGAACTATCGCGACCAGATCATCCCGCTGGGACTGTACATGGGCGGAGCGGTCGATCGCGACACGGTTCCCCTGTCCGATGGCGCGGGCGAGGTCGAGGCGGTGGGTGCCGGCGTGACGAGCGTTCGCGTCGGCGATCGCGTGGCCGGCACGTTTTTCCAGAACTGGGCCGATGGCCCGCCCAATCCGCAGGCAGGCCCGGCGCTTGGCGCTCCGCCGGCAACGGGCATGTTGCAGGACTATGTGGTCCTGTCCGAACGGGGCGTGGTGCCGCTGGCGCAAAGCCTGGGCTTCGAGGAGGCGGCCTGCCTGCCCTGCGCCGGTGTGACCGCGTGGAACGCGCTGATGGAAGGGCCGCGTCCGGTGCAGGCCGGTGAAAGCGTGCTGGTGTTGGGCACCGGCGGCGTATCGCTGCTGGCGCTCCAGATCGCCAAGGCAGCCGGCGCGCGCGTGATCGCCACCTCGTCCTCCGACGAGAAGCTGGATCGGGTCCGCGCGCTGGGTGCGACCGAAGGGATCAATTACCGCGCGGTGCCCGCGTGGGGCGCGGAAGCCGCGCGGCTGGCGGGTGGCGGTGTCAATCACGTCGTCGAGGTCGGTGGCGCGGGCACGCTGGCGCAGAGCATACAGGCAGTGGGTTTCGCGGGCGAGATAGCGCTGATCGGCGTGCTGACGCGCGAAGGCGATACCAGTCCGCACGCGCTGATGTTCAAGGGCGCCACGCTGCGCGGAATTTTCGTGGGATCGCGCGGCATGGCGCAACGGCTCAACGCCTTTGTCGACAAGCACGCGATCAAGCCGGTGATCGACCGGACGTTCCCGATCGAACAGGCGCGCGATGCCTGGAACTATCAGGGATCGGCCAGCCTGTTCGGCAAGGTCGTGATTACGCTCTGAACGGGCGCTGACGCTGCGGACCACCGCCGGGAAAGACGGTGGCCGCGACAGGGACGAGGGACGGGTGTTCCGCCGGTAATCCGGTGGAATCGCCCGTGCATGAAGGAAGCATGGGCATGACGAAACTAGGGTTCGGGCAGCCATTCGGCGGGATCATGCAGACGGCGTTCGTCGTCGCGGACATCCGCGCGTCGATCGATCATTTCATACGCGATTGCGGGGCTGGCCCGTTCTTCCTGCTCGACCATTTTCTGGCGCCGGACCAGTTCTACCGGGGCGAGCCCTCGCGCGCCGATGTCACCATAGCGATGGGCTTTGCCGGGCATATGCAGATCGAACTGATCCAGCCGCTCGACGATCATCCCTCGGTCTATCGCGAGACGATCGAGGAGCGGGGCTATGGCTTCCATCATTTTGGTATCGCCTGCGCCGATGTGGACGCGGAGCTGCCGGGATACCTCGAACGCGCCTATCGCCTGGCCTTCCGTGCCGCCGTGCCCACCGGGGGCGCTGTCGCCTATCTGGAAGGCGGAGACGCGGCCGCGCCGGGGTTTCTCGAGCTGATCCCGGCAACGCCGGGCATGGACGAGCATTTCACGCGGTTCTGGAAAGCCTCTTTGGACTGGGACGGCGCCGATCCGGTGCGCCCGTTCCTCTGAGGATGCCGGGCATGAACTTGCGCGCTGATCCTGATGGTCTGCGCGCCAATGCAAGAGAGGAGAGGGCACGCGGCCTAACAGGAAAGGGAAATTGGCGTGATTGCCGGATAAGAGAACGGGAGAACAGCATGCGCGACGGCCAGATGAACGATGCCGGGAAGGCGGCCGCTGGAACGGTGGCTGGAGGGGGATACCAGGTCTGGGTCACCGCGCTGCTCAGCCTGAATTTCGGCATCCTGTTTTTCGACCGCAACGCGCTCAACTTCCTGATGCCGTTCGTGCAGCCGGACCTGCACCTGTCGAACACGCAGGTCGGCATGTTCAGCTCGGCGCTCTCGCTCACCTGGGCGCTTTCGGGCCTCGCGGTCGGCCGCATTTCCGACCGGCTCGGTTCGCGCAAGCCGGTGGTCGTGGTCGCGACGCTGGCGTTCTGCCTGTGCTCGTTCGTTTCGGGCATGGCGTCCTCGTTCATGATGCTGCTGGGTGCGCGCCTGCTGATGGGCGCGGCCGAAGGCGGGGTGATGCCGGTCAGCCATTCGATGATCGTCAGCGAAGTGGCGCCCGAACGGCGAGGGCTGGCGATGGGCGTGGCGCAGAACCTTGGTTCCAACCTGCTGGGATCGGGCCTCGCGCCGATCCTGCTCGTCCCCGTGGCGATGGCGGTGGGCTGGCGCGGCGGGTTCTATCTCGCCGCCGCGCCCGGCCTGATCACCGCCGCGCTGATCTGGTTCACGCTGCGCGAACCGCCGGCGCCCGCGGACGATGGCGATCATCCCCGCGTCACGCTGCGCGAGGCTTTCGCGCACCGCAACGTGGTGCTGTGCGCAGTGATCTCGGTGCTGCTGGTCTCCTACCTTGTCGTGTGCTGGACGTTCATGCCGCTGTTCCTGACCAAGCATCGCGGGTTCGCGCCCGAGACGATGAGCTGGCTGATGGCCACGCTGGGCATTTCCGCCGGGATCGGCAGCTTCGTGGTGCCGGCGATTTCCGATGCCATCGGCCGCCGCCCGGTAATGATCTTCTTCGCCTTTCTGGGCGTGATCCTGCCTTTGGGTGGACTGTATTACAACGGATCGCCCTGGGTCCTGGCCGCGATCTTCTTCTTCGGGTGGGGGCTGAACGGCCTGTTCCCGATGTTCATGGCGACGATCCCTTCGGAATCGGTCGACCCGCGCCTTACCGCCACGCTGACCGGCGTGGTCATGGGCACGGGCGAGGTTCTGGGCGGCGTGCTGAGCCCTTTCCTGGCCGGCACGCTGGCCGACGGGTGGGGCCTTTCGGCGCCACTGTGGCTGATGCTTGTCCTGACCATCCTTGCGGGCCTGTGCGCGCTGGGGCTGGTCGAATCCGCGCCGCGCATCGTCGCGCGGCGCAGCGGCGCCGTCGGTGCGGCGGCTTTGACCTGAACGGAGGGGGCGATGGGGGCAATCGAGAAGTTCGCGACAACGGGCATCGCACCCACGCAGCGGTTGCGGTACTGGAACGATCTTGTCGACCGGATCTACACGGGCACGTTCGTCAACACCCCCGGCGAGGAGTTCCGGGGGGAGATGTGGAGCTGGAACGTTGGCGATCTCGCCATGATCCGCCCGCGTTCGACCCAGTCCTTCGTCGGCCGGCGCGGTACCGACAGCGCCGAGGAGCGGGTGATCCTGCACCTGCAATGCCGGGGCAAGAGCCGCCACATGCAGGACGGCGGGGAAAGTCTTCTCCAGCCCGGCGATTTCGTACTGGGGTCGGCACACCGCCCCTATTCGATCGAACTGACCGGGCACGAGTTGCTGGTGGTGGAATTTCCCCGCGCGCCGCTGGTCGAGCGCTTTCCGGGGCTAGACGATCTGATGCGGCAAAGGTTGCATGGTGGCACCCCCGGGGGACGCGTGTTCCACGATTTCCTGCTGTCGCTGTGGCAGCTTGGCGATCAGAGCCAGCAGGACCCGGAATGGGAGCGCGGCGTCACCTCGGTGTTCTATGATCTGTTCGCTCTCGCGATGCGGGGGGCTAAGCGGCCGGCCGAGGATCGCGCCAACGATCACGTGCTGCGGGAGCGCGTGCTGTCGGTCGTGGAAGCCAGCCTGGGCGACCCGGCGCTGCGCACGGTGATGCTGGCGCAAGTCTGCAACACTTCGGTCCGCACGATCCAGAATCTGTTCGCGGGGATGGGCACCACGCCCACCGCCTACATTCTCGAACGCCGTCTGCGCCGCGCCGCGGACCGGCTGGTCTCCACGCCGGATGCCAGCATTACGGACATCGCCTTCGAGCTGGGGTTCAACGACAGCGCCTATTTCGCGCGCTGCTTCCGCCAGCACTTCGGCGTCGCGCCGCGCGATTGGAGGGCAGCGCGCTGAGACGTGCGTGAAGGATTTGCGTTTCCGTCCTGATCGCCCTGCGCACCAGTGCAAGCAGGCGAAAGAGGGAGGGGTTACAGAACACTGCCAACAGTGTCCGCGTGTTGCGCGGTAGCACCAGATAACGGACTTTTGGGAGAGGAGAAGAGCATGAAACTCGCACCGGTTTCACTTGCCGTGCTCGCCACGGCGCTGGCCACACCGGCCATGGCTGCGGACGAACAGGAATCCAGCGGCGGCATCGAGCAGATCGTCGTCACCGCGCAGAAGCGCGCGGAAAACGTGCAGGACGTGCCGATCGCGATCAGTGCGTTCACGGCGGGCGCCTTGCAGGAGCGCGCGGTGACCAGCGTCGCCTCACTATCGAACATCGCCCCGAACGTGACGCTCGATGCGGGCACGCCGTTCTCGGGGTCGAGCCAGGTCCTGGCCGCCTATATCCGCGGCATCGGCGCCAACGACTTTGCGTTCAACATCGATCCGGGCGTGGGCATCTACCTAGACGGCGTCTATCTCGCCCGCTCGGTCGGCGCGAACCAGGACCTGCCCGATGTTGACCGTGTCGAAGTGCTGAAAGGTCCGCAGGGCACGCTGTTCGGCCGCAACACGATCGGTGGCGCGATTTCCATCGTCACGCACGATCCGGGCGATCAGTTCCGCTTCGTGGGCAGCGTCACCACCGGCAGCTATAGCCTGATCAACGTCAAGGGTACGGTGGATGTGCCGATCGCCGAAGGCCTTGCCTCCTCGCTGAGCTTCGCGGTCAACCGCCGCGGCGGCTACCTGCACCGCATGCCCTATCCGGGTGCGTCGTCGTATGCGTTTGATCCGATCACCTCGCTGAAAGCCGCCGGCTACAACAACAGCGGCTACGGCACCGAGGGTGGCGACAATACCTACAACCTGCGCGGCAAGATCAAGTACACCAACGGGGCCTTCCGCGCGACGGTGACCGGNNGCGGTGTTCGCCGGCACCTACAACTGCGCCATCGCGGGCAACCCGACGGTGACGGTGGGCGGCGCGACCGGCCCGTGCGATTCCTTTATCGGCGGCCCGCCCTCGATCGCCTACACCGCGCGGCGCGGTGGCCTGAACAGCCTGTTCGACCTGCCGGCGCTGTTCGGCGTCAACACCGATGCCAATCCGGACAACAACCGCCTGCCGTATGACAACCGGTTCGTCACCAACAACATCGATACCAGCTATGCCAACGGCAACAACTTCAACAAGCTGAAGCAGGGCGGCGCGGCGGTGACGCTGGAGTACGACCTGTCGGACAACGCCACGCTGAAGTCGATCACCGCCTACCGCGAGCTGCACTGGAAGGTCGGCATGGACCTCGACAGTTCGCCGCTGAACTTCCTGCACACCAGCTTCTCGATGAACCAGAAGCAGTTCAGCCAGGAATTGCAGCTGACCGGCACGGCGATGGACAAGAAGCTGAAGTATGTGCTGGGCGGGTACTACTTCAAGGAATCGGGCGACCTGCACGATTACGTGACGTTTGCCGAGGGCCTGCTGCAGGTGGACGGGCCGAACAACCTGGCGACCCGCAACTACGCCTTCTACGGCCAGTTGGACTACATGCTGACCGAGCAGCTCTCGATCACGCTGGGCGGCCGCTACACCCACGAGAACAAGGACTTCGAAGGCTTCCAGTCGGACGCCAACGGGTTGAACTACAAGCTGGCACAGGCGTTCGGCGATCCGAACTGCGCTTCGCTCAATCCGATCAGCAACCAGTGCCGCATCGACAACAGCTTCCCCAATCCGGGGCAGCCGCTGCGCTATTACGTGGCCGGCGTGCAGCACAAGACGTTCAGCAACTTCTCGCCCAAGGTCGGCATCCAGTACCATGCCACCGACGACGTGATGCTCTACGGCTCGTGGTCGCGCGGCTACAAGACCGGCGGCTGGACGACGCGCCTGTCGAACCCGCTGCCCTATGCGCCGGGCTTCGGGCCGGAAAAGGCCGAAACCTGGGAAATCGGCGTGAAGTCGGAGTTGCTTGACCGCCATCTCCAGATCAACGCCGCCGCCTTCCTGACCAATTACAAGGGCATCCAGCTCAATTTCCAGCAGGGCGTTTCGCCGACCATCCAGAACGCCGGCGATGCGCGCATCAAGGGCTTTGAAATCGAGATGACGGCGGCGCCGGGCGGCGGGTTCACGCTGACGGGATCGGTCGGTTATACCGATGCCTATTACACCAGCGTCCTGGCCGGCGCGCAGGTGGCGCCTTCGGCGCTGCAGGCGGGCGTGATCCCGGGCGCCACGCTGCCCAAGACGCCCAAGTGGAAGGTCAACATCAGCCCGCGCTACGAAGCGGACCTCGGCGATCACGGCAAGCTCGTGTTCCTGGGCGACGTGACCTACACCAGCGCGGTCAAGAACGACACCGAAGGCACCTATCTGCTGATGCGGCCCGGCAACGCGCTGGTCAACGCCAGCGCCACTTACAAGGCGCCTTCGGGCAATTGGGACCTGACCGTCGGCGGCACCAACCTGACCAGCAAGCGCCTGCTCATCACCGGCCAGGCCCAGCTTGCCGGCGGGCAGATCTACGGCACCTACAACCGCCCGGCCGAATGGTACGCCCGGCTTGGCGTGAAGTTCTGACGTTCTGACACTTGCGCGAGCGGCGGGATGCCTGCCGCTCGCGCCTACCCCAACGAGGATACCATGCCCGAATCCCCGCATTCCGAATTCTGGAAGGACATCAAGCCGGTCGCCAAGGTCTTTCGCGAAGGCGGGCTTCCCGAAGTTTACATGCCGAAGATCGCCGAAGGCGACGAACGGTACTGGGTGCCGATCAGCGAGACCGTGTTCTCCAAGCCGGTATGGATCAGCCCGGCCAAGAACATGTGGGCCGACGTGCTGATGTCGAAGCAGGCGGGCCTCGTGAACCGGCACTATCACCCGCACCCGATCTGGGCCTACACGATCAGCGGCAAGTGGGCCTATCTTGAGCACGAATGGACCGCGACGGCGGGCGATTTCATCTACGAGACGCCCGGCGAGAGCCATACGCTGGTGTGCTATGACCATCCCGATCCGATGAAAGTGTTCTTCGTCGTGTCCGGCCCGCTGATGTGGCTGGACGAGGAAGGCAACACCACAGGGCATTACGACGTGTTCGACTACATGGCCGCCGCGCGTGCGCACTATGCCTCGAATGGCATCGGCGCGGACTACGTCGATACCCTGATCCGCTAAGGTGAGGACTTTCCCATGACCGTGATGACTGCGCCGCCGTCCACCAAGGCCGAAATAGTCGACGTTCCGTTCGCCCACCGCGAACTGGTCCAGCGGCTCAGCCCCGGCGGCCGCTATATCGACGCGCAGACCGATGTCGACAGCCCCTGGGTGCCGTTCGGCGACAACGCGGCGATCAAGCACCTGGCGTTCGATGTGCGCCAGAACCTGTTCTCCAACATCCTGTGGGTGAAGGGGCCGGGCGTGATCGGCACGCATTTTCACCGCGGCACGATCACCATGGTCTGCCTGGAAGGCAGCGTCCGCTATCTCGAATACGACTGGGTGGCGACGCCCGGCGGGTTGATCCTGGAAACGCCGGGGGAAAGCCACACGCTGGTCAGCGACCATCCGGAAGGGTGCAAGCTGTTCGGCTGGATGCAGGGGCCTATCGAGTTCTACGACGACAAGGGCGTGTTCGTGGATACCACGGACGTCTGGTGGTTCATCAACCACTACGAGACCCATTGCCGCGAGCACGGCCTTGCCATCAACCCCAAGCTCTATCTCTGAAGGACAAGACCGTCATGGGTACGATGAAGGCCCCGCCGTCGGGCGCATACAAGATCGTTCAGGTTCCGGAGCTTTATGGTGACCTGATCCGCGCCAAAGGCGTCGAAGGCACTTATGTCGGCGCTTCCGAGGCGGAAAGCCCGTGGGTGCCGTTCGGCGACAACGCCGCGATTCGCCATCTGGCGTTCGACGTGCGCGAGAACATCTACGTCAACATCCTGTGGATCAAGGGGCCGGGCGTGATCGGCACGCACAAGCACCGTGGCCGCGTCTGGGCGGTGGGACTGGAAGGATCGTTCCGCTATCTGGAATATGACTGGGTGTGCCGCCCGGGCGAGTTCATCACCGAAACGCCGGGCACCGCGCACACGCTCGTCACCGACGACCCCAACGGCATGAAGGCGCTGTTCCACATGCAGGGCGCCAACGAGTTCTTCGACGAGAACGGCAACCACGTGGAAACGCTCGACGTGTGGTGGTTCATGAACCACTACGAAAGCTATTGCCGGGAGAACAACATCCCGATCAACCCGCAGTTGTATCTCTAGGGCGCGCGCAGTGCCCAACCCGCTGCGACTAGCCGCCCCTAAGGGCTGGCAAGTCTCGCTCCCCTCCCGCAAGCGGGAGGGGTTGGGGGTGGGCTTTCCGACGCTGCGATATCGTGTGTGAGCAACGAGTCATGAGGGGAGAGGGCCGACCGGTCCCGAGGCTTTCGGAAACCCCACGCGGAACCTACCTGCGCAATTGCTGGTATGTCGCCGCCTGGGCTTCCGATCTGGACGCTGCGCCGATGGCGCGGGTCTTTCTCGAGGAACCGGTCGCCCTTTTTCGCGACGAAACCGGCAAGGCCCGTGCCGTCGGCGGGCGCTGCCCGCACCGTTTCGCGCCGCTGGGCAATGGCACGGTTGTCGATGGCACGCTGATGTGCCCCTATCACGGGCTGCGTTTTGATGGGGCGGGCCGCTGCGTGCACAACCCGCACCCCGGCGGGCAACTCCCCGAAAGCCGGCTGCCGGTCTATCCGCTGGAAGAACGCCACGGGCTGCTGTGGATTTGGATGGGCGATCCGGCGAAGGCGGATGCCGCACGCATTCCCGATTTCGCGTGGCTGGCCGATCCGCGCTGGGAAGCGGTGCGCGGCGCGACCGTGGCCGAAGGGCACTACGAGCTTTATAGCGACAACATCCTCGATCTCAGCCACGCCAACTTCGTCCATCCCGCGCTGGTCGCGAGCGCCTTCACCGAAGGCGAGCGGCGGTTCTGGCAGGACGGCGAAACCGTTCACGCCGAATATGTGCGGCTGGACGATTACCTGTCCGAAGGCATCGGCGGGATGCTCGGGCGGATCGGCCGCAAGCAGGATTTCTATGGCGAGGTGGTGTGGCACGCGCCCGCCGTGCTCTATTTCGATTTCCGCGCTGGCGATCCGGGGACTCCGCGCGAGAGCTGCACGCTGCTGCCCTCGGTCCACGCCTTCACGCCGGAAACACCCGATACCACCCATTACTTCTGGGCGACGGCACGGGATTTCGCTCTGGGAAACGCAGAGTTCGCAGCGGGCATGCGCGCGGCGCTGGAATATGCTTTCGAACACGAGGACATGCCGATCATCCGCGACAGCCACCGGCTGATGCGCCGCCACGATTTCTGGGATCTGCGCCCGCTGATCCTGAATGGCGACGGCGGCGGAGTACGGGCGCGGCGGATGCTGCAACGGCTGATCGAGCGGGAAAGACAGGCCGAAGCCTGAACGGCGCGGCGGGAGAAGGAAGAGCCACATGGCGACACTGGATTGCTTCGACATCAAGGGCAGAAGCGCGCTGGTTACCGGCGCGGCTTCGGGGATAGGCCTTGCCTATGCCGAGGCCATGGCCGAAGCCGGCGCGGCAGTTACGCTGGCGGACATCGACGCCGAGGGCGCCGAACGCGAGGCCGCACGCCTGCGCGAAGCCGGGTACGAGGCACGCGCCGACGTCTGCGACGTTTCCCGCTCCGATGCCGTGGCCGCCGCGTTCGATGCGCACGACAAGGCCTATGGTGGCCTCGATATCTGCTTTGCCAACGCCGGGATCGATGCCGGCGCCGGCTTCTGGAACCCGGCGGGCCATCGCAACCCGGACGGCCAGGTCGATACCTACGATCCGGCGCGCTGGGACAAGTCGATCGCCGTCAATCTTTCCGGCGTGTTCTACACGGTCAGCAATGCCGTGCGGATCATGAAGAAGGAAGGGCGCGCCAACGGCCGCACCGGCGGTTCGATCATCACCACCGCGTCGAACGCAGGCCTGGTCACCGAACCGATCGTGGGCCTGCCCTACATGCCGGCCAAGGCGGGCGTGCTGCACATGGTGCGCGCGCTGGGGCTGGAACTCGCCGAGTTCCGCATCCGCATCAACGCGATCGCGCCGGGGCCGTTCGTCACCAACATCGGCGGCGGCTGGCTCAAGAAGGACCCGGTGGCGCGGCAGGCGTGGGACGCGATCGTTCCTCTGGGCAAGCTGGCCGAAACCGACCAGATCAAGCCGCTGGCGCTGCTGCTCGCTTCCGACGCCTCGGACTACATGACCGGAAGCCACGTCGTCATCGATGGCGGGATGATGCTGGGGAAATACAAATGATCCGCAAGACCCTGCTCGCGGCTCTTGCCGCCATCGCCCTGCCTTGCGCGCCAGCGCAGGCCCAGACGCAAGCTCCGCAGAAGCCGTTGACGGTGGAAGTGCTGCGCACCAGCGGCGGATCGCTCTATGCCAACATCGCCCTGATCGAAGGCGAGCGGGATGCGGTGCTGGTGGACGCGCCGTTCACTCTGGCCGACGCGCACCGCGTCGTCGCGATGGTGCTCGACAGCGGCAAGCACCTGACCACGCTCTACGTCACGCACGATCATCCCGATCACTTCTTCGCCATGGAAGTCATCAAGGATGCCTTTCCCGACGTGAAGATCGTGGCGCATCCCACGGTGACGGCCGACATCTGGAAATCGCTTCCGTTCAAGGTCAAGCGCTGGACTCCCGTGCTGGGCGCGAATGCCCCGCGCCATCCCACCGCGCCCGCGCCGCTCGATGGCGATACGATCATGCTGGAGGGCCGGGAGCTGAAGGTGATCGGACCGATGGCCGGCGATCACGTCCATGCCACCGCGCTGTGGGTGCCATCGATCAAGGCGCTGTTCCCCGGCGATCTGGTCTATAACCAGATGTACCTGTGGTTCGGCGAGCATGATGCCGCCGCCATCGCCGCCTGGGGCCGGTCGATCGATCAACTCGCCGCGCTGAAGCCCGACATGGTGGTGCCCGGCCATAGCAAGCCGGGCCTGCCCAACGATACCAGCGGGCTGGACTTCAGCCGGCGCTATATCGCCGACTGGCCGAAGCTGGTCGCCGCCAGCAAGGACAGCGCCGATCTGCGCGCGCGGGTGCAGAAGGCCTATCCGGATGCAGTCGACGTTCTGGGCGATTTCCTGCTGGGGAACTCGTCGAAAGTGGCCAAGGGGGAGCAGCCGGCATGGCAGGAGTGAACGGAACCTATGCCGGCAAGGCGGTGCTCATTACCGGCGGCGCGACGGGCATAGGCCGCGCCACGGCGCTGGCCTTCGCGCGTGAAGGCGCGCGGGTGATGATCGGCGACAAGGACGACCGCGCGGGCGAAACGGTGGCGCTGATCGCGCAGGCGGGTGGCGAAGGCGCGTTCGTACCGACCGACGTGACCGATGCCGCCGCCGTCGAAGCCTTGGTGGCGGCCTGCGTCGAACGCTTCGGCCGGATGGACGCGGCGTTCAACAACGCGGGCGTGCTACCGCCGCAGCGCCCGTTGCACGAGGTGCCGCCCGAGGAGATGGCGTTGGCCGTCGATGTCGATTTCAAGGGCGTGTGGTACGCGCTGCAATCGGAAATCCGACATTTCCTGAAAGTGGGTGGCGGCGCGATCGTCAACACCGCTTCCGTCGGCGGGCTGATCGCCGATCCCAACATGGCGGCCTATGTCGCGATGAAGCACGCGGTCGTGGGGCTGACCAAGGCGGCGGCGATCGATTACGCCCGCTCCAACATCCGCATCAACGCGATCGCACCGGGCTTCGTCGTCACCCCGATGACCCAGCACTGGGCCGACAGCGCCGAATTCCGCGCGGCGTTCTTCGCGGGCAACGTCAGCGGCCGCGCCGCGCAGCCGGAGGAGATCGCGGGCACCGTGCTGCATCTCTGTTCGGACGCCGCCACCTTCATCAACGGCGCGACGTTCGTGATCGATGGCGGCCAGACCGCGCATTAGGAAGGAAGCAGGACGATGCGCGCAGCCGTGATGCAGGGCCTTCACCGGCCTCTGGCGATCGAGACCGTGCCCGATCCCGTACCGGGCGCGGGCGAGGTCGTCGTGCGCGTGGGCCGTTGCGGCATCTGCGGCTCGGACCTGCACATGACCGAAGACCCCGCCTATGGCATGGGCGCGGGATCGGTGCTGGGGCACGAATTCGCCGGTGAAGTGGTGGCGCTGGGGAAGGGCGTGGAAGGGCTGGGCATGGGCGATCTCGTCTCGGTCGTTCCGCTTCGCAGTTGCGGCCAATGCCCCTCGTGCTGCTCGGGCGAAGTCGCCTGGTGCGATCAGTTCGGCCTGCAGGGCGGCGGCTATGCCGAATATGCGCTGACCCGGCCCAACCAGTGCGTGCGCCTGCCGAAGACGGCCAGCCTGGCTGATGGCGCGATCATCGAACCGCTGGCCGTGGCGCTGCACGGCCTGGCCATGAGCGGGATGCGTATTGGCGACCGGGTGCTCATCCTCGGCGCCGGGCCGATCGGCCTTGCCGTCGCGTTCTGGGCGCGCCGCCATGGCGCGGGGCGCGTGGTGGTGCAGGATCTCGCAACGTGGCAGCGCGATCGCGCGCTGGCGATGGGCGCGCACGATTTTGTGGTCGATCCCGCCGATCCGATCGGCAGCGCCGAACGCGCGCTGGGTGGCAAGGCCGACGTGGTGTTCGAATGCGTCGGCGTGCCGGGCCTGATCGCGCAGGCGGTGGATCAGGTGCGCAACCGGGGCACGATCCTGCTGCTGGGCCTGTGTACCCGGCCCGATACCTTCAACAGCTTCGCCATGCTGTCCAAGGAAGTGCGCCTCGTGACATCGGCCTTCTTCACCCGGCAGGAATACGAGGCGGCGCTGGACGCGCTCGATAGCGGTGCGGCCGAACCGCGCCTGCTGGTGACCGAAACCATCGCGCTCGATGCCACGCCCCAGGTGTTCGAGACGCTGCGCAAGCGCACGCACCAGTGCAAGGTGCTGATTGACCCCACCGCCTGAAGCCGGGGTCAGCCGCGCGGCAGGGTCAGCACGAATTCCGCCCCGCCGCCCGCGCGGTTCGCCGCGGTCAGCGTGCCGCCATGCGCTTTCGCCACGTCGCGCGCGGTGGCAAGGCCAAGCCCGGTGCCGGCGGTTTCGCGGCTTCGTGACCCTTCCACGCGGAAGAACGGCTCGAACAGGCTTTCGGCAAGCTCGGGTGGAAAACCCGGTCCGCGGTCCGCCATGCGTGCGACGATCCCGTGCGCATTCCCCTCCAGCGTCAGTTCGCCGCCGCCGGCATAGCGCAGCGCATTGACCGCCAGATTGGCGATCAGCCGGTGCAGCGTCATCGGATCCCCGTTGACGGTGCAGTCTTCCTCCGGCGCACGGAACGCCAGCCGGCCTTCTTCCTGATCGATCGTCGCGATTGCATTCGCGCACAGCGCCTTCATGTCCACCGCGCGTTTGCGGCTGCCCGCCGTTCCACGCGCATAGTCGATGATGCTGCCGATCATGTCGGCCAGTTCCGTAAGGTCCCGCTCGGCACCGTTGCGCGCCTCGGGCGGCAGCTGATGCAAGCGGAATTCCAGGCGCGAGACCGGTGCGGCCATATCGTGCGCGATAGCCGCCAGCATCTGCGTGCGGTTTTCCACTAGCCCGGCCAGACGATCACGCATAGCGGCCACGGCCTGCGCCAGTTGCGCGACTTCGGGTGGCCCGCCGCTAGTGATGGTGATGCCATCGTGTTCGTTGACGACGCGGTCCGCTTCCGCACCGAGGCGGCGCAACGGTTGGACGATGCTGCGCGCGAGGCGGAACGACACGCCCGCCAGCAGCACGGCCAGCGCCAGCGTCATCGCCAGCGTCGCCCAGTGCCATCCGGTAATGAACGGCCGCCGGGTATAGCGCGCGATCGACCATGTGCCGTCCGCGCGGCGTATGCCGAGCGAGAAGGTTTCGCGGATCGCCAGCGGCGCTTCCAGTGGATGGCGCTGGATCATCGCGCCCGGCTCCACCGAAAGCTGCACGCACCCGTCGCAATCGGGCAGGAGATCGTCGATCCGCGCGGCGGCGGCCGGCACGGGCACTTCGCCCGGCTGTGGCAGGAACTGCGCGCTGCCGCGTTCGATCCGGGTGGTCGAGGCAAGGCGCGACAAGGGCCGGTCCTTCGCGAGAACCGGCAGCAGCTCCTCGATCGGCATCGGGCGCGGATAGGGCGGCGGCCCGGAGAAGGTGACGATGAAATTGCCAAGCGTCGCCAGCAGCAGAGCCGCCAGCATGACAACGCCCAGCCGGGTCGTCAGGCTGGCGCTTTTCCAGCCCGCCATCAACGTCTCATCAGTTGCGGGCGGCGAACAGATAGCCTTCGCCGCGGATGGTGCGGATCAGGCTATCGCCATCGTGCCGCATCAGCTTGGCGCGAAGGCGCGAAACCGCGACGTCTATCGCGCGATCGAAAGCCTCGCCTTCATCACCATAGAGCGCGGTGAGCAGTTCCTCGCGGCTGATGACCCGACCGGCGCGCACGGCCAGCGCATGCAGCAGCTTGAACTCCCCGCTGGTCAGTTCGACTTCTGCGCCGGCCGCATCGCGCACGGTGTAGTACTGCGCATCAAGCGTCCATCCGGCAAAGCGCGTGATGGCGCTGCCATCGGCGGGAACGCTGGTGCCGCGCCGGCGCAGCACCGCACGCAGCCGCGCCAGCAGTTCGCGCGGGTTGACCGGCTTGGCGAGGTAGTCGTCCGCCCCCAGTTCGAGCCCCACGATCCGGTCGATGTCGGCCGCCATCGCCGACAACATCAGCACTGAAGGCGCGCCGGGGCGATCCGCCAGGTCGCGCAGGATCGAAAGGCCGTCCTCGCCCGGCATCATCAGGTCGAGCACGACTGCATCGACCTTGCCCGCAGCAAGGGTCGTGCGCAGTTGTTGCCCGTTCGCCGCCAGCGTGACGGCCAGCCCCTGCTTTTCCAGGTAGTCACCGATCAACGCGCGCAGATCGGCGTCGTCGTCCAGGATGACGACATGCGCTTCGGCGCGGGGCTGGACGGGGGCGGATGTGGGAAAGGATGTCATAGGGAGCAGTTCCATGGTGGCTCCTTGTTTCAGGGTGCGAACCCGATAGTGGACGTTGCAGCGCAGCACGCGCCGGACGATCCGTTCATGGCCGACACCCCTAAAACGGGGCGGGATCGCAAACCCTTCGCGGATATTCGATAAAACTGTCGCGTCAGCGCTCGATCGGGATCGCGCATACGAATTGTCGGGCGGCATCGCGGTTTGTGTGCATTGCGGGATGACCGTGATCGGGTATGTTCCGTTTCGCCAACCTGTCGAAATGAGGCCCATGACCGCAAGCCGTGACGCCAGCCTGTCCGCTCCAGTCACCGCGCCGTGGTGGCGCGGGGCGGTGATCTACCAGATCTATCCCCGCAGCTTCGCCGATGCCGATGGTGATGGGGTGGGCGATCTTGCCGGGATTACCGCGCGGCTCGATCACGTGGCGAAGCTCGGGGTAGACGGCATCTGGATATCGCCGTTCTTCACCTCGCCGATGCGCGATTTCGGCTATGACGTGGCGGATTATTGCGATGTCGATCCGATCTTCGGCACGCTCGCCGATTTCGATGCGCTGGTGGCCCGCGCGCACGAACTGGGGCTGAAAGTCACCATCGATCAGGTCTATGCCCATACCTCGGACCTGCATCCATGGTTCACGCAGAGCCGGCAGGGCCGCGACGGTGACAAGGCGGACTGGTATGTCTGGCGCGATCCGAAGCCCGATGGCACGCCGCCCAACAACTGGCAGTCAGTGTTCGGTGGTCCGGCGTGGACGTGGGACGCGCGGCGGCGGCAATATTACATGCATACCTTCCTGCGCGAACAGCCGCAGCTCAACGCCCACAGCCCGGTGGTGCAGGACGCGCTGCTGGAGGCCGCGAAGTTCTGGCTGGATCGCGGGGTCGATGGTTTCCGGCTCGATGCGCTCAACCATTCGATGTTCGACCCGCAATTGCGTGATAACCCGCCGGTGGCGGACGACGGGCGTATCCGCACGCGGCCGTTCGATTTCCAGGAAAAGGTGTTCAGCCAGTCGCACCCCGATGTCGCGCTGTTCGTGGAGCGTATCCGCAAGCTGTGCGACCGTTACGACGCGATCTTTACCGTGGCCGAGGTGGGCGGCGCCCGCGCCGAGATCGAGATGAAGGAATACACCGCCGGCGCGCACCGCCTGAACAGCGCCTATGGCTTCGATTTCCTCTATGCCGAAAGCCTGACGCCCGCGCTGATCCGCGATACCCTGGCGAAGTGGACCGGCGCGCCGGGCGAGGGCTGGCCAAGCTGGGCCTTCGAGAACCACGATGCGCCGCGCGCGGTCTCCCGCTGGTGCGCGCCGGAGGAGCGCGCCGCCTTCGCGCCGCTCAAGAAGATGCTGTTGCTGGCCCTGCGCGGCAACGTGATCCTCTATCAGGGCGAGGAGCTGGGGCTGGTGCAGGACGATATTCCGTTCGAGCTGCTGCAGGACCCGGAAGCCATCGCCAACTGGCCGCTGACGCTCTCGCGCGATGGCGTGCGCACGCCGATGCCGTGGCGGGCGGACGCGCCGAACGGCGGCTTCACCACCGGCACGCCGTGGCTGCCGATGGGCGCGGAGAACCTTTCGCGCGCGGTCGATGTGCAGGAGGCTGAGCCCACCTCGTTGCTTCACTGGACGCGCAGTTTGCTGGCCTTGCGGCGCGCCACGCCCGCGCTGCGCCTCGGTTCGTTCGAGGTGATCCATGCGGATGCGGACGTGCTGGCCTTCGTGCGCAGGCACGAGGGACAGGCGGTGGCCGGCCTGTTCAATCTTTCGTCGCGCCCGGTCGCCTTGCCCGAAGGGCTGGCGATCGCCGGACAGGTGCTCGCCAGCGTTAACGGCGCCAGTCTGGAGGGAGCGGGCGACCTGCCGGGCTACGGCGGATTGCTGGTCGCGCTTCCGGGATAGGCCACCGATCGCATACTTATGCGTTGTGCAAGTTTGGAATGACCGGGCTAACGGGGTCCTCGAGGGCATGGCCCCGGTCCGGACGAAACCATAAGGAGAAGCATCCGATGGCTGAGGCAAGCTGTTCCGCCCTGCTGTTGTTCGGGGCCACCGGCGATCTTTCGCGCCGGATGCTGCTGCCCTCGCTCTATGCGCTGCACGAGGACGGGCTGATCGAGCCGGGCCTGCGCATCGTCGGCACCGCCCGGTCGGAGCATGATGACGCCGATTTTCGCGATTTCGCGAAGGCCGCGCTCGACGAGTTCCTGCCCGCCGACCGCAAGGACGAAACCAAGCTGGCGAGCTTTCTGGAACGGCTGGAATACCAGACGCTCGACGCGTCCGACATCGCCGGCTTTGCCGGGCTGGCGGAGAAGTTGGGCGATACCTCGTGCGGCCTCTCGATCTTTCTCTCGACCGCCCCGGCGCTGTTCGAACCGACCATTGCCGGGTTGAAAAGCGCAGGGTTGGCGCACGAAGGGGTGCGCATCGGCCTGGAAAAGCCGCTGGGCAACGATCTGGCATCCAGCAACCGCATCAACGATGCCGTCGCCGCCGCCTTTGCCGAAAACCAGATATTCCGCATCGATCACTACCTCGGCAAGGAAACCGTCCAGAACCTGATGGCGCTGCGCTTCGCCAACATGATGTTCGAGCCGCTGTGGAACAGCGCAGGGATCGATCACATCCAGATCACCGTCAGCGAAACGGTGGGGCTGGAAGGGCGCAAGGGGTTCTACGACGATACCGGCGCCCTGCGCGACATGGTGCAGAACCACATGCTCCAGTTGCTGGCGCTGACCGCGATGGAACCGCCCGTCGATTTCGACGCGACTGCGATCCGCGACGAAAAGGTCAAGGTGCTGCGCGCGCTGCGCCCGGTGAAGGCCGACGAGATGGTGCGCGGCCAGTATCGCGCCGGCGCGGTGAAGGGCGAAAGCGTCAAGGGGTACGAGGACGATCTGGGCCAACCTTCGGAAACCGAGACGTTCGTGGCGATCAAGGCGCATGTCGAAAACTGGCGCTGGCAGGGCGTGCCGTTCTATCTGCGCACCGGCAAGCGGCTGGGCGAACGGCGCTCGGAAATCGTCGTCGAGTTCAAGCAGGTGCCGCACAACATCTTCGGCAGCCGGTTGCGCGCCAACCGGCTCGTCATCCGCCTTCAGCCCGAGGAATACGTGCGGCTGCAGGTCATGGCCAAGGAACCGGGGCTGGATCGTGGCGGCATCGTGCTGCGCGAGGTCAATCTCGACCTCTCGCTGACCACCGCTTTTGCCAAGGCCCGCCGCCGCATCGCTTACGAACGCCTGCTGCTCGATCTGATCGAAGGCCAGCAGACGCTGTTCGTGCGGCGTGACGAGGTGGAGGCGCAGTGGCGCTGGGTCGATGGCATCCGCAAGGTCTGGGCAACGGAAAGCATGGAAGTGAAAGGCTATTCCGCCGGAAGCTGGGGGCCGAACGCGGCGATCGCGCTGACCGAACGCGACGGGCGAAGCTGGAATGACTGACCCGCGCCCCGCCGAGGTGCGCTGGGCAGAGCCCGGCGATGCGGCCGCCGTGGCCGATCGCATCGCGGCGGAACTGGCGAAGCCAGGGCCGAAGCGGATCGCGGTGCCGGGCGGCTCCACGCCGGTGAAGGTGTTCGCGCTGCTGGCCGACCGCGCGCTGGACTGGTCGGAGGTCATGCTTTGCCTCACCGACGATCGGCAGGTGCCCGACGACCATCCGGCGTCGAACTACGGCAAGCTCGTTGCCGCGCTGGGCGATAGCGGCGTGACCGTGGAGCGGTTGGTCGAAGGCGCTGCTGTCGCGCCGTTCGATCTGGTCTGGCTGGGCATGGGCGAGGATGGCCATGTCGCCTCGCTGTTCCCGCACATGCACGCGCTGGTCCGGCCCGGCCCGGCGGTGATCGCCACCACGCCGGTGCCGCTGCCGTCCGAAGCGCCGTTTCCACGCCTCACGCTCAACCGCCGCGCGCTCAAGGCCACGGCCGAGATCATCCTGGTCATCACCGGCGCGGCGAAGAAGCAGCTCGTCGAACGGGTGCTGGGCGGGGCGGACACTTATCCCGTTTCCGATTTCCTGCGCGGCTTCGGCCCGCCGGTCACGATCTACTGGAGCGCATGATGACCCTGAACCCGATCGTCGCCAAGGTCACCGACCGTATCATCGAGCGTTCGCGCGACAGCCGCCGCCGCTATCTCGACCTGATCGACCGCGCGCGCGAACAGGGAGTCAACCGCCCTATCCTGTCGTGCGGCAATCTTGCCCACGGCTTCGCGGCGAGCGGCGACGACAAGGCCACCATCCGCACTGGCAAGGCGATGAACATCGGCATCGTCACCGCCTATAACGACATGCTTTCGGCGCATCAGCCCTATGGCCGCTATCCCGAACAGATCAAGCTGTTCGCGCGCGAGGTAGGCGCGACGGCGCAAGTAGCGGGCGGCGTGCCGGCCATGTGCGACGGGGTGACGCAGGGGCAGGATTCGATGGAGCTGTCGCTGTTCAGCCGCGATACCATTGCCCTGTCCACGTCCGTCGCGCTCAGCCACGGCATGTTCGAATCCGCGCTGCTGCTGGGCATCTGCGACAAGATCGTGCCGGGCCTGCTGATCGGCGCGCTCCGCTTCGGGCATCTGCCGATGATGCTGGTGCCTTCGGGGCCGATGCCGACGGGCCTTGCCAACAAGGAGAAGGTGCGCATCCGCCAGCTCTATGCCGAAGGCAAGGTAGGGCGCGAGGAACTGCTGGAAAGCGAAAGCGCCAGCTACCACGGCGCGGGCACCTGCACGTTCTATGGCACCGCCAATTCCAACCAGATGATGATGGAGATGATGGGGCTGCACATGCCCGGCTCCAGCTTCGTCCTGCCGGGCACCAAGCTGCGTCAGGAACTGACCCGCGCCGCCGTTCACCGCATCGCCGGGATCGGCTGGAACGGCGACGACTATCGCCCGCTGGGCCACTGCGTCGATGAAAAGGCGATCGTCAACGCCATCGTCGGCCTGCTGGCGACGGGAGGTTCGACCAACCACGTCATCCACCTGCCCGCCATCGCCCGCGCGGCCGGCGTGCAGATCGACTGGAACGACATGGACGAACTCTCGCGCGTGGTGCCGCTGATCGCCAGCGTCTATCCCAACGGCGCGGGTGACGTGAACTACTTCCACGCCGCCGGCGGCATGCCCTACGTGATCCGTGAACTAGTGGAATCGGGCCTGGCCCATGCCGACATCCGCACCGTCTATGGCCAGTCACTGGCCGAAGGCGCGCAGGAACCGGTGATGGACGGCGAAACGCTGCGCTGGACCCCCGCGCCAAAGGCGAGCGCGGACGAATCCATGCTCCGCCCCGTGGCCACCCCGTTCCAGCCCGAAGGCGGCTTGCGCCTGCTCGAAGGCAATCTGGGGCGCGGCACAATCAAGGTCAGCGCGGTCGATCCGGCCCGCTGGACGATCGAGGCGCCGGTCCGCGTGTTCGATGACCAGAACCAGGTGATCGCCGCATTCAAGGCGGGCGAACTGGAACGCGACGTGGTCGTGGTCGTCCGCTTCCAGGGGCCGGCCGCCAACGGGATGCCCGAACTGCACAAGCTCACGCCCCCGCTCGGCGTATTGCAGGATCGTGGCTTCAAGGTGGCGCTGGTCACCGACGGGCGCATGTCGGGCGCGTCGGGCAAGGTGCCGGCGGCGATCCACGTTTCGCCCGAAGCCAAGCTTGGCGGCCCGCTGGCCAGGTTGCGCGATGGCGATGTGGTGCGCGTCTGCGCGGACAGCGGCGAACTCGTCGCGCTCGTCGATCCTGCCGAATGGGCTGCGCGCGATGAAGCGATTGCGCCGGCCGAGGCGGTTGGCGTAGGACGCGAACTCTTCGCCCTTATGCGCCACCACACCGACCCGGCCGAACGCGGCGGTTCGGCGATGCTCTCGGCCGCAGGGCTCTGAAACGCACAAGCCGGGGATGGGGATGCAACTGGTCGCGGTCGATATCGGCGGAACGCACGCGCGCTTTGCCCTTGCCGAAGTGGAGCAGGGCCGCGTCGTCTCGCTGGGCGAGGCAGTAACGCTGAAGACGGCCGAACACGGCAGCTTCCAGCTTGCCTGGGAGGAGTTCGGCCGCACGCTTGGCACGCCCTTGCCGAAGGCGGCGGCGATCGCGGTGGCCGGCCCGGTCGGCGGAGAGATCATCCGCTTCACCAACAATCCTTGGATCATCCGCCCGGCGCTGATTCCCGAGAAGCTGGGCGCGGACGACTATGTGGTGGTCAATGATTTCGCTGCCGTGGCCCATGCGGTGGCACAGGCCGCGCCCGAACATTTCGTCCACCTGACCGGACCGGATACCCCCCTGCCCGAAGAGGGGGTGATCAGCGTGGTCGGCCCCGGCACCGGGCTGGGCGTGGCGCAATTGTGGCGTTATGGCGGCACCTATCGCGTGCAGCCGACCGAGGGCGGCCATATCGATTTCGCGCCGCTCGACGGGATCGAGGACGCCATCCTCGCCCGCCTGCGCAAGCGCCACCGCCGCGTGTCGGCGGAACGCGTGGTCGCCGGCCCCGGCATCGTCGACATCTACGAAACGCTGGCCGCGATCGAGGGCAAGCCGTTTACCCCGCGCACCGACAAGGAGCTGTGGATGCTGGGCATGGCGGGCGAGGACAGCCTGGCGGCGGCAGCGGTCGATCGTTTCTGCCTGTCGCTGGGCAGCGTGGCGGGCGATCTGGCGCTGGCGCACGGTTCGGCGGCGCTGGTGATGGCTGGCGGACTGGGGCTGCGCATCAAGGACGTGTTGCTGACCTCCGGCTTCGCCGAACGCTTCCGCGCCAAGGGGCGTTTCGAAGGGATCATGGCCGCGATGCCGGTGCGGCTTATCACCCATCCGCAGCCCGGCCTGTTCGGCGCGGCGGCCGCTTTCGCGCAGGCACACACGCGCTGAACGGGCTTGCAAAGCGCGCGCCGCTCGCATAGCCCTTGCACTTAAACGATCGATTAAATCGACTGGCGACCGGCCATCGCGCCGCGTGCGCCAAGCACGGAAGGGGTGTCTGACGATGGCTTACGAAACGATCCTGCTCGATATCGCCGATGGCGTGGCCACGATCACACTGAACCGGCCGGAACGGCTCAATGCCTGCTCGCTGCCGATGGCCGGCGAGATTTCCGACGCGCTCGATCATCTGGGCGATGCCCGCGTACTGGTGCTGAAAGGCGCGGGCCGGGCGTTCTGTTCGGGCGCCGACCTTCAGGCGCGCGGCGATCGCACCACCGGCGCGGGCGAGGGAAGCTATCTGGCGCTGCAGGGGCACTACAACCCGGCGGTCATGAAGCTCGCCCGGCTGAACCTGCCGATCATCTCGGCGGTCAACGGCGCGGCGGCCGGCGTGGGCTGCTCGATCGCGCTGACGGCGGACTTTGTGGTGGCGGGCAAGAGCGGTTATTTCCTCCAGGCGTTCGTCAACATCGGCCTGGTTCCCGACGGCGGATCGAGCTGGATTCTCCCTCGCCTGATCGGAAAGGCCCGCGCCACCGAGATGATGATGCTGGGCGAGAAGATCGGCGCGGACAAGGCGCTGGACTGGGGCCTGATCCACAAGGCGGTGGAAGACGCCGATCTCGAGGCCGAAGTTTCCGCGCTGGCCGCGCGGCTCGCCGCCGGGCCGACGCTGGCCTATGCCACGATGCGCCGCAACATCCTGACCGCGCTGGAAAGCAGCCTGACCGAAACGCTGTTGGCCGAAGCGGAAGGGCAGCGCGTGGCGGGCAACAGCGCCGATGCGACGGAAGGCGGCCTGGCCTTCCTCCAGAAGCGCAAGCCCGCGTTTACGGGGCGCTGACCGGCGACCGGCGAATGCGGCGGACGGGGGTTGCGGTCCGCGCCGCGATCCCCACAATGGCCCCATGCATCTCGATCTCGATCACGATCCCGCCGCGCCGCCGTCCGAAACCATATCCTTCGACGATTTCCTGAAAGTCGACATCCGTGTCGGCACGATTATCCAGGTCGAACCTTTCCCGGATGCACGCAAGCCCAGTCTCAAGCTGTGGATCGATTTCGGCGCTGGGCTGGGTGTCAAGAAAAGCAGTGCGCAGATCGCGGCGCTCTATGAAGGCGAACTGCTGCTGGGGCGGCAGGTGGCGGCGGTGGTCAATTTCCCGCCGCGCCAGATCGGCAAGATGCTGTCCGAAGTGCTGACGCTGGGCTTCGCGGACGAGCAGGGGCGCGTGGTGCTGTTCTCGCCCGACAGGCCCGTGCCCGACGGATCGCGGCTGTTCTGATGCCGGTGATCTGGACAATCGGTTACGAACAGGCGACCGTGGCCGGGGTGATGGCCGCACTCAACCGCGCGGGCGTGGACCTGTTGGCCGACGTGCGCGCCCTGCCGCTTTCCCGCCGCCCGGGCTTCTCGAAGTCCGCGCTGGCCGCCAACGCGCGCGAGGCCGGCATCGAATACCGCCATTTCAAGGCGCTTGGCACCCCGGCGGACGGCCGCGCCGCCGCGCGCCGTCACGATCATGCCGCGCTGGCACGCATCTACGCGGCGCAACTCGACCTGCCCGAAGCGGTGATCGCGGGCGCACAACTCGCGGAGCTGGCGCGCGAGCGCAAGGTGGCCCTGCTGTGCTACGAACGCGCCGCCAGCGAATGCCACCGCACCCTGCTGCGCAAGGCGGTGCTGCCCGATTTTGAAGTGGTCGATCTGCTGCCAGACGAGGCCGGCTGACGCGCTGCTCAGCCCCGCGCCAGTTCCTCGTCCAGGAACGCCGCGACGTCGCCCAGGTCCACGTCCTTGGCCAGGAACGTCTCGCCGATGCCGCGCAGCAGCAGGAAGGGCAGGGTGCCCGCGTCCATCTTCTTGTCGTGGAGCATGTGATCGGCCAACCGCCGTCCGTCGCAAGAGAGGTTCAGCGCGGCGAGCGAGGCGGGCAGGCCCACCGCGCCGATGTGCGCCGCCACGCGTTCGGCATCCTGCCCGCGCATCAGCCCCTGCCGCGCGGAAAAGCGCGCCGCCAGCACCATGCCCAGCGCCACGCCTTCGCCGTGGAGCAGGCGGTCGGAAAAGCCGGTTTCGGCTTCCAGCGCATGCCCGAACGTGTGCCCCAGGTTGAGCAGCGCGCGGACACCGGTAGTTTCCTTCTCGTCCGCCGCCACGATCCGCGCCTTGGCAGCGACGCTGCGCGCGATCGCATATTCGCGTGCGTCCGCCTCGCCCGCGAGCAGGCGGTGGCCGTTGGCCTCGCACCATTCGAAGAACGGCGCGTCATCGATCAGGCCATACTTCACGACCTCGGCATAGCCCGCCCGCACGTCGCGCGCGGGCAGAGTATCGAGCGAGAGCGGATCGGCCAGCACCAGCACCGGCTGGTGGAACGCGCCGACCAGGTTCTTGCCGGCTGGCGTGTTGATCGCGGTCTTGCCGCCCACGCTGGAATCGACCTGTGCCAGCAGCGTCGTCGGGATCTGGATGAAGCCGCAGCCGCGCTTCACGATCGCGGCGGCAAACCCGGTCAGGTCACCGATCACGCCGCCGCCCAGCGCCACGATATTGTCCTTGCGCTCGACTTCCTGCGCCAGCAGCCAGTCGATCACGCGGGCCAGCTGTTCCCAGCTCTTGGTAGACTCACCGGCTGGCAGCACCAGCCAGCGGCTTTCGATCCCCTCGGCCGCGAACGAAGCCGCCACCGTCTCGCGCCAGCGCGCGGCGACGTGTTCGTCGGTGACGATGGCCACGGTATCCTTGCGCAGGAAGGGGCGGCAATGCGTGCCGGCTTTCGCCAGCAATCCGGCTTCGATCCGGACATCGTATGGCGCGCCGGCGATGGCGACGGGGATGGTGGCCATGCTGTTTTCCTACAACCAGTTGTCGATCGCCCGCAGGATGCGCACGGCAGTCACCTGATGCGGCTGGTTGCCGCTGGTAACGTGTATCGGCGCCTGGGCATAGGCGGGCCGGCGCTCTTCGCGCAGATTGGCAAGGATTTCACGAGGGTTGCCGCCGCGCAGCAGCGGGCGATTATCCTTGCGGCCAACGCGTTCCACCAGCGTGTCGACGTCGCTGTCCAGCCAGACCGCGATTGCGCGGTCGAGGATCAGCTGGCGCGTTTCCGCATCGCAGAAGGCGCCACCGCCGGTCGCCAGGATCTTGCGGTCGGTGGTCGCGCCCTCGCCCACAAGACGGGCGATCACCCGCCGTTCGCCGCTGCGGAAGTAAGGCTCGCCATAAGTCGTGAAGATTTCCGGGATCGACATCTGGGCCGCCCGTTCGATTTCCTCGTCCGCATCCACGAACGGCTGGTGAAGCATCGCCGCCAGCTTTCGGCCTACGGTGGTCTTGCCAACGCCCATCATGCCGACCAGCACGATCGGCCGGTCGATCCGGCGGGTGATCCGCGCCAGATCGGAACTGTTGAGCGAGGCGGCGTCTTGGTCCATTGCCGGGCCGCCTATAGTTGCGCTACTGCGCAGCGCAAGCGTCGCGCGGTTTCCGCGGGATGACGCGCGTCAGGCAGCGGCAGGTGAGGTCGCGTGAACAAGGTATTGGTCGCTGGCGGCGTTGTCGCGCTTGTTGCGATAACGGCGGCATTATTGGTGGTAGCATGGATCAGGGGCGGAGCGGAGCCGACACAATGGATCGAAGAGCCGGTAAACGCCCCGGGGACAGCACCGTGAGCCACGATACCCCGACAAGATCGAAGAACGGGCGTGCGTTCATGCATCGCTGGCGCCTTGCCTTGCTGGGCTGCGCCGCGCTGACCTGCATCTCGGGCATGGTTGCCGCGCAGGAATCATTGCTACCTCCCGGTTTCGATAACGCGCCCGCGCCGGCGGCATCGCCCAAGCCCAACGCCTCGCGCCCAGCCACTTCAACTCCCGCTCAACCGGCGACGGCGCCCGGATCGGCCGCCTCCACATCGGTGCCGGTGGTCCAACCCGTTCCCGGCGCGCCGGCGGTGGCATCGGCGCCAGTCGACGACGGGCTGCTCGATGCGATCGACCCTGCGTTGCTGGACCAGCTGATCGCCAGCGCCACGCCGAAGTTCGATACGCCGGTCTCCAGCCAGCGCAGCTTGTCGCGGGTGGGCGTGATCGACGAACAGGACGGCGGTTTTCCCGCCACGTCCACCCATTTCCTCAACGGCGCGTTCGTCGAAGGCGTGATCGGCCGGATGAGCGGCGATTTCGTTTCGCGCTGGGGGCACATCCTGGTGCGCCGCGCGCTGGCAAGCCGGCTGGATACACCGGTCGGTATGAACGGCGCGGACTGGGCAGCCCTGCGCGCGCAAGCGCTGCTGCGCATGGGCGAGGCCGATGCCGCGCGCGCCATGGTGCAGGAAGTCGATAGCGGTTTCTATACCCCCGGGCTGGAGGATGCCGCGATGGGCAGCTACCTCGGCACCGCCGATCCGGTGGGCCTGTGCCCCATCACCGGGCTGACGGCGGCTGGGCGCCAGGGCTGGGACTGGGATCTCGCCCGCGCGATCTGTTCGGCCTTCACCGGCGATGGTCCGCCGGCGATGGCGCAACTCGATCGCGCGATGCGGCGGGGCGACGGCGAGAAGATCGATATCCTGCTGGCGCAGAAGTTCGCGGGCGCGGCATCGAACACGCGCCGTGCCGTCACGATCGAGTGGAAGGACGTCACCACGCTCACGCCGTGGCGCACGGGCATCTCACTTGCCACCGGGCTTGAACCCCCCCAAGACTTGCGCGCCAAGGCGGGGGCGGCCTATCAGTTCTATGCCGTTCGCGCACCCATGCTTTCCCTTGCCGCGCGCGCGACCGCAGCCGACGTGGGCGCCGGGCGAGGCATCCTGTCGAGCGCGGCGATGGTCGATCTCTATGGCGAGATCGCCGCGCAGGAAGATCCGGACAAGGCCTGGGGGCCGCTCGCCGACAAGCTGCGTACCGCCTACGTTGCACCCGATGCGGATGATCGACTGGGCGCGATCAAGGAACTGTGGGGCGATGGCAGCGATCCTGATCGCGCCTATTCCCGGCTTGTGCTGACGGCCTATGCCGCCGCGCGGGTGGTGCCGGGCGATGGCATGGCCGATAGCGCCAGCGGCTTGATCGCCTCGATGCTGACCGCTGGCCTCGATCAGAACGCGGTGCGCTGGGCGCCCTATGTCAAGGCTGGTAGCGAAGCCTGGGGATTGCTGGCGCTGGCCGCGCCAAACAAGCTGTCGGCAGTGGACGCGGGAACGCTCGATACCTTCCAGTCCAACGATGACAGCACCGATCAGATGCGCTCGCGCTTTCTGCTTGCCGGGCTGATGGGGCTGGGCCGCATCGATTCCTCGGCCGCCACCACGCTCGCGGGCAAGCTCTCGGTGGACATGAACCGGCAGACCCGATGGACGCGTGCGATCGACGCGGCGGCGGAATCGAACAATCCCGCGCTCGTCGCGCTGCTTGCCGGTTTCGGGATGCAGGGCGCCTCGTGGGACCGGATGACGGCGGTTCACCTGTTCCATATCGTTTCCGCGCTGCGCCGGGTCGGCCTGGACGGTGAGGCCCGGATGATCGCGGCAGAGGCAGTGGCGCGAGTCTGATCCGGATGGCCGGCGCCGCCCTTTCCGCCGCGATGCCCGGCGGCCTGATCGGCGCGTTTCTCTCCATGCTTGCGGCGGAACGCGGCGCGGCCGCCAACACCATCGAGGCTTATCGCCGCGATCTGACCGGTGCGCAGGCCATCGTCGGCGATCTGGCTGGCGCGGACCGGGAAGCCATCGCCAGCCTTGCCGGGCACTGGGCCGAGCTTTCCCCCTCGAGCATCGCGCGCAAGGCTTCGGCGTTGCGCCAGTTCTACGGCTTCCTGATCGACGAGGGCCTGCGCACCGACGATCCCTCCATCGCCATGCCGCGCCCACGCGCGCGCCGTCCGCTGCCACGCCTGCTCGATCACGGGGAGATCGCCCGGCTGTTCGCCACGGCGGAGGAGGAAGCGGGCGCCGGCACGCACGATGGCGTGCGCATGCTTGCCCTGCTTGAATTGCTCTATGGGTCCGGCCTGCGCGCGACGGAACTGGTCTCGCTGCCGCTCGTCGCCGTGCCGCGCGATGCGCCGTTCCTGGCGATCACCGGCAAGGGCGGGCAGCAACGGCTCGTGCCCGTGGGCGCTCGCGCGATCCGGGCGCTGGCGGAATGGCTGCGGCTGCGCCCGGCGGGCGGCCGCTTCGTGTTTCCCTCGCCGCGCGGCGGGCACCTTACGCGCGTGCGCCTGTTCCAGTTGCTGCGCGATCTGGCCGCGCGCGCCGGAATCGATCCCGAAAAGGTCAGCCCACACGTGCTGCGCCATGCCTTCGCCACGCATTTGCTGGAAGGCGGGGCGGACCTGCGCGTGCTGCAGACCCTGCTGGGCCATGCCGATATCGCGACCACCCAGATATACACCCACGTCGATGCCTCGCGGCTTGTCGCGCTGGTCAACGAACGGCATCCGCTGGCCGCGTCCACAGGACGCGCCGCAGGACGCAGTTGACCACGGGCGCGCACCGCCCTAGCGCGTCTGCCATGATTTCGTATCTCGAATTCGAGAAGCCGGTCGCCGCGCTGGAAGCGCGCATCGCCGAGCTTCGGGAGACCGCGCAGAGCGGCGAACTGGACATCGCGTCCGAAATCCGGCGGCTGGAAAACAAGTCAGCCGAACTGCTGGCCAGCACCTACAAGGCGCTGACGCCCTGGCAGAAGACCCAGGTGGCCCGCCATCCCGCCCGCCCGCATTTCCGCGACTATGTCGAACGGATGTTCGAAGGCTTCATGCCGCTGGGCGGCGATCGGCTCTATGGCGAGGATCAGGCGATCATCGGCGGGTTCGCGCGGTTGGGCGATCGCCGGGTCATGCTGATCGGCCACGAGAAGGGCAACGATACGCAAAGCCGCATCCGCCACAACTTCGGCATGGGCAAGCCCGAAGGCTACCGCAAGGCGGTGCGCCTGATGGAACTGGCGAGCCGCTTCGGCCTGCCGGTGGTGACGCTGGTCGATACTTCGGGTGCGTTCCCGGGCGTGGAGGCGGAGGAGCGCGGACAGGCCGAGGCCATCGCCCGTTCGACCGAGGCCTGCCTGGCGCTCGGCGTGCCGATGGTGGCGACGATCGTGGGCGAGGGCGGTTCGGGCGGCGCGGTGGCGCTGGCGAGCGCCGAGCGCGTGCTGATGCTGGAACATGCGGTCTATTCGGTGATCTCGCCCGAAGGTTGCGCCTCGATCCTGTGGCGCACGGCGGAAAAGGCGCCCGAAGCGGCCGAGGCGATGAAAGTTACGGCGCAGGATCTGCTCGCGCTGGGCGTGATCGACCGGATCGTGCCCGAACCGGTGGGCGGCGCCCATCGCGATCCCGCAGCAACGGCGGCGGCTCTGTCGCAGGCGATCGCGCAGGAACTGGACGGACTGGCAGGCAAGTCGCCCGATGCTCTGCGCACGATGCGGGCGGATCGTTTCCTCCGAATTGGTGCCTGATCCGTTCGTCGCGCTGGCGCGCGGGAACCGGATTTGGCACAGAAGATTTCGGTTTGCGACAAAGCGTCGCGGCATTTGCCGCAGCCGTTGCGATCGTGATTGTTCGAGGGAGATGCCATGAAAAGCCGAAACCGCCTGCGTCTTGCTGTTGCCGGACTGTCGGTTCTTGCGGCGGGCGTGGCCGGGTCTGCCATGCTGCCGGGCGCTCCCGTGCGCGCTCAGGCCAATGCCGTCCAGGCGATCAGCGCGTCCGACAAGAAGCAGGGCGCTGAAGCGCACCCCCAGCTCCTCCAGGAATACGGCGGTGGCCTCACCGGACCGCAGGCGACTTACGTCGAATCCGTGGGCAAGACCATCGCCGTTCAGTCGGGCCTCAGCAACGCGCGGGGCGATTTCACCGTCACGCTGCTCAATTCACCGGTGAATAACGCCTTCGCCATTCCGGGAGGCTATATCTACGTCACCCGGCAACTCGTGGCGCTGATGAACAACGAGGCGGAACTGGCCGGCGTGCTGGGGCACGAAGTCGGCCATGTCGCCGCGCGCCACGCCGCAAAGCGGGAAAGCGCCGCCACGCGCAACACGATCCTTGGCGTGCTCGGTTCGGTCCTCTCCACCGCCGTGCTCGGCAATTCGGCGGCCGGCCAGATCGGCCAACGCCTGTTCTCCACCGGTAGCCAACTGCTGACGCTTAAGTATTCGCGGTCGCAGGAAACCGAAGCGGACAATCTTGGCATCACGTATCTGGGCCGCGCCGGCTACGACCCCCGCGCAATGTCCACGGTGTTGCAAAGCCTGGCCAATCAGACCGCGCTGGACAGCCAGATCGCGGGGCAGGGCAATTCGGTGCCGGAATGGGCCAGCACGCACCCGGACCCCGCCTCGCGCGTGCGCGCCGCGTTGCTGCGCGCCGGGACCACCGCCACGGGGATGACCAACCGCGACACGTTCCTCACGCGCGTGCGCGGCCTGACCTATGGCGACGATCCCAATCAGGGTGTTGTCGACGGGCGCACGTTCACGCACCCGCAGTTGCGGCTCGCCTTCCAGGCGCCGGCGGGATTCTCGCTGGTCAACAGTGCCACGTCGGTTGCGATTTCCGGCCAGTCGGGCAAGGGCGAGTTCGCATCGGGCAAGTACAGCGGCGATCTTTCTGCCTATGTCCATTCGGTGTTCGCCGGGCTTTCGTCGCAGGGACAATTCGCGCCCGATACGCTGCAGACGACCACGATCAACGGCATACCCGCCGCCTATGGCACGGCCAGGACCACCAGCAACGGTTCGACGGTGGACGTGGTGGTCTATGCCTATGACTGGGGGCAGGGGCAGGCCTTTCACTTCGCCACGATCAGCCAGGCCGGGCAGGCGGGGCAGTTCGACTCCATGTTCCGCTCGATCCGTCGCATCAACGCGACGGAAGCGAGCGCGGTCAAGGCGCGCAAGCTTGATGTGGTGACGGTGAAGAGCGGCGATACCGTGCAATCGCTGGGCGCGCGCATGGCCTACACGGACCGGCCGGTGGACCGCTTCCTCGTGCTCAACGCGCTGACCGCCTCCAGCAGGCTGGTGCCTGGCCAGAAGGTCAAGCTGATCGTCTATTGATAGCGGGCGCAGGGCCATTTCAGGGCCGGCAAACAGAAACGGCCGGCGTGAAGCCGGCCGTTTCGTTCGTGTCAGGCAAGGCGACGGACGATCAGATCGTCTTGGCCGCGGCCTTGGTGTTGGCGTTGTTCATCTTGCCCGACACCGTGTTGAAGGTGTTGGTCAGCGAATTGCCGAGCGAACCCATCGCGGTGATGGCGGCAACGGCGATGAGCGCGGCAATCAGGCCGTACTCGATCGCGGTTGCACCTTCTTCGTCGCGCAGCAGCGCGTGGAAGAGCTTCATGGTCGGTCCCCTTTTCAGATGCCTTGCGGTACAGCCTTCCGGCGGTGACGGACGCCGGGCGAGGGGCTGCAGCGAAAAAGGCGGCCGGCGATTGCGCCGACCGCCTCTTTGGCTTGGATCGCGGTCCAGGACCGCGACCGATCACGTTTGCGATTAGTTCTTCGCAGCAGCGGCCGTGTTGGCGTTGTTCATCTTGCCCGACACCGTGTTGAAGGTGTTGGTCAGCGAGTTGCCGAGCGAACCCATCGCGGTGATGGCGGCGACGGCGATGAGGGCGGCGATCAGGCCGTATTCGATGGCGGTCGCGCCTTCTTCGTTCGCGAGCAGATCACGGAAAAGCTTCATGTCAGGTCTCCTTAAGCGTCTTCTTGTTCCCGACCCGCTCCGTGTTGTCCCTGGAGCAGGTAGGGCTGAATTAGGCGGCATTTCCTAAAACGACGTTAATTGGCCGCGGCGCTGTTCGATGCGTTTTCGACCGAATGCCACAGGGCAACCATCTGGTTGGTGAAGTTGTTCATGCCCCCAATAATGGCAAGCGCGATGAATCCCACCAGCAAGCCGTATTCAACGGCCGTGGCGGCGCTTTCATCGCGCATAATTTTATGCCACAATTCCAACATATTACTTGGCCCCCGCGTCACGGTGGCGAAAGGTTACGGGATTGTTCCTAAAATTTGATTTACGAAAAGTTTCGGGCCTTCCAGCGGAGCCGGTTGTCGCGTCCTTTGCGATCCGCCAGTATTTTTTATCCGGAGTGGATCGATGCGAATTGTTGTTGCGGCAGCCATGATCGACGGGTGGGGCAGGGTCCTGCTCCAGCGTCGTCCGGAAGGAAAACAGCATGGCGGCCTGTGGGAATTCCCCGGCGGCAAAGTCGAAGCCGGCGAAGGGCCAGTCCAGGCGCTGATCCGCGAAATCGACGAGGAACTGGGTGTGACCCTGTCGGCGGCTGATATCACGCCGCTGTCGTTCGCCCACACAGATGATTCGAGTGGCACGCCGCCGATTCTGCTGCTGCTATACGTCTGCCGTCTGTGGAAAGGGGAACCGGTCTGTGAAAAAAATGCGATGCTGAAATGGGCGGGAAGACCGGAAATATCGACGTTTCCGATGCCGCCCCTGGATGTTCCGCTGGCAAAAGCGGTGCTTGCGTTGCTGAAGTGACTTGCCAACACGGAATCGCTCTCCTAAAGGCGCGTCTCCCGGCGCCCGTAGCTCAGCTGGATAGAGCATCAGACTACGAATCTGAGGGTCGGACGTTCGAATCGTTCCGGGCGCGCCATTCCCCCGAAAGGGCGGAAATGTTCAGGCCGGCCAGGTTATCCTGGTCGGCCTGAAACGTTCTGGCGGTTCGTAATTCCGTCCTCTCGCTGCCTCTCCCGCCCTGCCTCCCTTCCGGGCGCATGACGTACCCATCTGCATCCGCAGCCCTGTCACGGTTGATTCGGATGTTGCGGGCGCGCCGTCATGCGCCCAGCGCGTCTCCACCCCCGTGAAACGCCAAATTGAATTGTCCTTCTTACGATAATAACCAAATCGGTGTGAATAGCTATCCGGGAACGGGAGCAGGCCGGTTGGACGTTGCGGAATCCTCGCAACTGGCTCATACGCAAGCCAAGCTTCGCACGATCGAAGCCGAGGCTGCCAGAAAAAGGATCATCGACTTGGCCAAGTCCGCCAGGCCCCGCGCCGCCAAACCTGCCGCTCCCGTCACCAAACCCGCAGCAACGCGCCGCCGCGCCGCCAAGGCCACGCCGCCCGCCGCCGCGGAGCCGGTGATCGCTTCGGCGGCGGATGAACCGCTCGACGAGGCCACGTTCGCGTTGCGCAGCCTGCAACAGGCCCACGCCAACAATCGCCGGTTCGAGGCGAGCGACGACGAACTGCTGCACTTCTACGAACAGATGGTGCTGATCCGCCGGTTCGAGGAAAAGGCGGGCCAGCTCTATGGGCTGGGCCTGATCGGCGGGTTCTGCCACCTCTACATCGGGCAGGAAGCGGTCGCGGTCGGGCTCCAGTCGGCGCTCAGCGAAGGGCATGACAGCGTCATCACCGGCTATCGCGATCACGGGCACATGCTGGCCTATGGCATCGATCCCAAGGTGATCATGGCCGAACTGACCGGGCGCGGCGCGGGCATCTCGCGCGGCAAGGGCGGGTCGATGCACATGTTCAGCACCGATCACAAGTTCTACGGCGGCCATGGCATCGTCGGCGCGCAGGTGCCGCTGGGTGCGGGCCTGGCCTTCGCGCACAAGTACCGCAACGATGGCGGCGTGTGCATGGCCTACTTCGGCGATGGCGCGGCCAACCAGGGCCAGGTCTATGAAACCTTCAACATGGCGGCGCTGTGGAAGCTGCCGATCGTGTTCGTGGTGGAAAACAACGGCTACGCCATGGGCACGGCGGTCAAGCGCGGTTCGGCCGAGACGCATTTCTACCGTCGCGGCACCGCCTTCCGCATCCCCGGCATCGACGTGAACGGCATGGATGTGCTGGAAGTGCGCCAGGCGGCCGAAGTGGCGCTGGAATTCGTGCGCGGCGGCAACGGGCCGGTGCTGCTCGAACTCAAGACCTATCGCTATCGCGGGCACTCGATGTCGGACCCGGCCAAGTACCGCAGCCGCGAGGAAGTGCAGGAAATGCGCGAGAAGCACGATCCGATCGAGGCCGCGAAGACCGAGCTGCTGCAGCGCGGCGTGGCCGAGGACCGGATCAAGGACATCGACAAGAAAATCCGCCAGGTTGTGGCAGAAGCCGCCGATTTCGCCGAAAGCTCGCCCGAGCCGGCATTGGCCGAACTGTATACCGACGTGGTGGTGGAGCAGTACTGACATGGCGATCGAACTGAAGATGCCCGCGCTCTCGCCGACGATGGAAGAGGGCACGCTGGCCAAGTGGCTGGTCAAGGAAGGCGATGAAGTGAAGTCCGGCGATATCCTCGCCGAGATCGAGACCGACAAGGCGACGATGGAATTCGAAGCCGTGGACGAAGGCACCGTCGGCCAGATCGTCGTTCCCGAAGGGACCGAGGGCGTGAAGGTCGGCACCGTGATCGCGCTGCTGCAGAGCGAGGGCGAGGAAGCCGCGCCGGCGCCTGCCGCGGCTTCCGCGCCGGCTCCAGCCGCAACGCCGACCCCGGCCCCCGCACCTGCGCCAGTTGCCGCGCCGGTTGCGGCCAAGCCCGCCGCCGATCCCGAAGTGCCCGCCGGCACCGCTATGGTTCCCACCACCGTCCGCGAAGCGCTGCGCGATGCCATGGCCGAGGAAATGCGCGCCGACAGCCGCGTGTTCGTGATGGGCGAGGAAGTGGCCGAATACCAGGGCGCCTACAAGGTCACCCAGGGGCTGCTGGACGAATTCGGCCCCCAGCGCGTGATCGACACCCCGATCACCGAATACGGCTTTGCCGGCATCGGCACCGGCGCGGCGATGGGGGGCCTGCGCCCGATCGTGGAATTCATGACGTTCAACTTCGCCATGCAGGCGATCGACCACATCATCAATTCCGCCGCCAAGACGAACTACATGTCCGGCGGCCAGATGCGCTGCCCGATCGTGTTCCGCGGCCCCAACGGCGCGGCGAGCCGCGTCGGCGCGCAGCATTCGCAGAACTACGGCCCGTGGTACGCCGCCGTCCCCGGCCTTGTCGTGATCGCGCCTTATGACGCGGCCGACGCCAAGGGGCTGATGAAGGCCGCGATCCGCAGCGAGGACCCGGTGGTGTTCCTCGAAAACGAGCTGGTCTATGGCCGCACGTTCGATGTGCCGCAGCTGGACGATTTCGTCCTGCCGATCGGCAAGGCCCGCGTGGTGCGCGAAGGCAGGGACGTGACCATCGTGTCCTATTCCATCGGTGTGGGCTATGCGCTCGAAGCGGCGGCCAAGCTCGCCGACGAGGGCATCGACGCCGAAGTGGTCGACCTGCGCACGCTGCGCCCGCTCGACAAGGAAACGGTGCTGGCCTCGCTCGCCAAGACCAACCGCCTTGTCGTGGCCGAGGAAGGCTTCCCGGTCTGCTCGATCGCGTCGGAAATCATCGCGATCTGCATGGAGGAGGGCTTCGACAATCTCGATGCCCCGGTCCTGCGCGTCGCCAACGAGGACGTGCCGCTTCCCTATGCCGCCAATCTTGAAAAGGCGGCACTGATCGACGCCAACAAGATCGTCGAGGCGGTGAAGAAGGTCTGCTATCGCTGAGGGCGAGGGGCGCTGCGGTTTCCGCACGGCAGCGCCTGCCCCGGCGAAAGACCCTGATTTCCGATGGATCAGCCGATCATGGACCTGGCTGACCAGCTTGCCCCGCTGGAACGGTTCGCCGTGGCCTATGCCCCGGCGGCGGCGCGGGCGGCGTGGATCGGCCTGTTCGCGTTCGAACAGCGCCTGGCCGATACCGCGAAGCCGGGGCGCGATGCGCTGATGATCCAGCTGCGGCTCGCGTGGTGGCGCGATCGCATGGCGCAGGAGGCCGCGCTGTGGCCACGGGGCGAACCGCTGCTGGCCGGCCTGCAAGTCTGGGATGCCGAGCGCCCGGCGCTGGGCGCGCTGGTCGATGGTTATGAGGCGCGCCACGTTGGCGAGGATGGCGGCGCCGAACTCGCCCAAGCCCGGATCGAGGCGTTCGTGGCGCTCGGGCGCCTTTCGGGCGTGAGCGATCCCGGCCCGATCCGCGCGAGCGTGGCGCAATGGCTCGATCCCGATCCCGCCGCGCCGATGCCCCGGCTGCCCCGCCCGATGCGCCCGCTGGCGATTCTGGCCGGCATGGCGCGACGGCAGGCGAGGGGCCTGCCCGACACCGGCCTGCGCGGCTTCGGCGCGGCGCTCCGGCTGGGCCTGACCGGCCGCTGACCGGCTCGCGCGGAGGCGCAAAGGCACCCCGGCCGCAGGCCCCCAAACCCATTCCAGAGCCCCAATCCCCGGCTGCCATGAGCCGCCCACCTCTGGCGCCCCCCTCTGCGCTTCCGCGCGAACAAGTATCTACCAAATCGGTCCCAACTCGCCCTGCCGCCCTCGTCCCGCGCGCGATAGCTTGGTCCGGATCGGAGGGAACGCGCGGTGAACCGGATCGTGCTGGGAGCGCTGGGCGCCTTGTTGGTGGTGGCCGCCGGCCTGTTCTGGTGGCAGGGCCGCGCGACGAATGCCGACCCGCCGCCCGCACCCCGGCTCGCACTCGATACGCCCACCGCCGAGACGGACGAGCTGCCCGATGCCGACGGGGAAGGGCTGCAAGGCCCCGCGCTGCCGCAGGCGACCGAGCAGACCCGCGAACAGAAGCGCTTCGACCGGCTCGACCGCGACCGCGACGGCCGCATTACCCGCAACGAGATGCTGGCCCCCCGCGTCCGCGATTTCCGCAAGCTCGACGTGGACGGCAACAACCTGCTCAGCTTCGAGGAATGGGCCGTCAAAACCGCCGACCGCTTCAAGACCGCCGACGCCAACGGCGACCAGTCCCTCACCCGCACGGAATTCGCGACGACGAAACCGAAGGTGAAGAAGAGGCAGGATTGCGCGTGCCGGTGAGTTTTCTCCCCTTGACGGTTAACCCGCGATTGTCTCCGCATAGAGACTACTGGCGATGGCGCGTTGGAGGATTGTTGATGACCATGCGGAGGTTGCTGGGCATTTGCGCAGCAGTGGTTCTAAGCTTTGGGAATATCGTTCCCTGTGCCATCGCATATGCTGGCTCGCCTCCACCGCTCGCGGCTTACGGGCAACTGCCCGGCGTGGAAATGATGGCACTGTCTCCGTCCGGTGAACGTCTCGCGATAGTGGGCCTGGCAGAAAACGTCCGGCGCCTCGTGGTCCTTGACGCCAACAAAAAACCGTTGCTGGCGATCCCTGTAGGGGATGCAAAGGTACGCGGGATATATTGGGCCGGGGAGGACCGGGTCCTTATCATGAAATCGGAAACGACAAAGCTGGATGCCGGCTTTTCTACCGACATGACTGAACTTTTCACGATGGTGGTGGTGCCGCTCAACGGTGACAAGCTCTGGTCTGTTTTTGCCAATGACGAAAAAATCACCGGCGGCGTTCGCGGATTTTACGGAATTCGGCAAAGGGATGGGCGCTTTTATGGATACTTTGGCGGCCTGACCTACAAGGGTGATTTTAGGTCACCGGTGGGCTACCTGACATCCGGCGGGCCGGTGCTGTACGAAGTCGATCTGCAGAACCGGCAGTCCAGAATGGTTGCCCCGCGCTTCGAGAACAACGGCTTTCGGCAATGGGTTCTGGGTAAGGATGGCAAAGTCGCGGCGACGCTGGACTATATTTCCACCAACGGAACCTGGACGATCCGCAACGCGGATGGAACGAAAATCCAGGAAGGGGCTAACCCGCTCGGCGATGTTGGTCTGGTTGGCTTGGGGACGACGGTGGAAACCGTCATTCTAAGCGATGAGCGTGAAAATGGGGAAGTACGCTGGTTCGAGACGCCGCTGGGTGGTGGCGCATCGAAAGAAATCCTCGCCGATGTTTACGTCCACAAATACTTCACCGACACTTATACGGGCCGGTTGATCGGGTATCAGCAGGAGGGAGATACACCAGCCTATACCTTCTCCGATCCGCGCCAGCAAAAGATCGTAAGCGCCGCAATGAAGGCATTTCCGGGTCTGATAGTTCATTTGATCGATTGGAGTGAAAATTTTGACCGGCTCGTCGTCATGACGGAAGGGGCAGACGATCCGCAAACATGGTGGAAGATTGATATTGCCAACGGCAAGGCAGAAGAGATCGGCTTTTCCTATCCGATCGATCATGCTGACGTGGGCCCGGTGCAGGTCTTCAAATACAACGCTGGTGATGGCACCGCCATCGAAGGCGTTCTGACACTCCCGCCCGGTCGCGACCCCAAAAATCTGCCTGTGGTCGTTCTTCCGCATGGCGGCCCAGCGGCTCGGGACTACCCCGGCTTCGATTGGTGGGCGCAGGCATTCGCCTCCCGTGGTTATGCCGTGCTTCAGCCCAATTTCCGCGGCTCGACCGGTTATGGCGCGGCGTTTCAGCACGCTGGTAACGGCCAATGGGGGCGGATCATGCAAAGCGACATTTCCGACGGTCTGGCCGCGCTGGCCAAACAGGGGATCGTCGATCCTAAACGTGCTTGTATCATGGGCGCCAGTTACGGCGGGTTCGCTGCACTCGCCGGAGTCACTCTGCAACATGGGATCTATCGCTGCGCGGTGTCTGTGGCAGGCGTCAGCGATGTTGCCCGTCTGGCGTCAACTAACATTGTGGGAAGTAACTATGACAAGGCAATGAGGCACGCGGTTGAACAGGAATTGGGTGCGCGGCGCGATTTGCGTGCGATCTCGCCTATCAACTTCGCTACCGGGGCGGACGCTCCGATTCTGCTGATCCATGGCAAGGACGACATCGTGGTGCCTTACGATCAGAGCAATGACATGGCGGTTGCGCTCCAGCGCGCCGGCAAGCCTGTCGAACTGGTGACTCTGACGGACGAGGATCACTGGCTTTCGCGCAGCACAACCCGGCAGGAAATGCTGGAAGCGGCTATGCGCTTCATGGAGCAGCACAATCCCGCCGATCCTGTGCGTTAACCTTTAGGGATTGCGCCGTCGCGCGTGCCGGGCGGGGGCTCAAACCCCCGCCACCAACCACTCCCCCAAATCCCGCTTCGCCCGCGCCGTGTACGCCTCCTTGCGCTCCTTCTTCTTCACGCTGGCGTCCACCGGTGGGAACAGGCCGAAGTTCACGTTCATCGGCTGGTAGCTTTCCGCTTCGGCATCGCCGGTGATGTGGGCGAGCAGCGCGCCCAAGGCGGTGGTGCGCGGGGGTGGGGTCCAGGGGCGGCCGGCGAGTTCGTGCGCGGTCATCAGCCCGGCGAGCAGGCCGACCGAAGCACTTTCGACATAGCCTTCGCAGCCGGTGATCTGCCCGGCGAAGCGGATGTGCGGGCGGCTTTTCAGGCGCAGTTCCCGGTCCAGCAGCGTGGGCGAATTGAGGAAGGTGTTGCGGTGCAGCCCGCCCAGCCGTGCGAATTCCGCGTTTTCCAGGCCGGGAATGGTGCGGAACAGCCGCACCTGTTCGGCGTGCTTCAGCTTGGTCTGGAAGCCCACCATGTTCCACAGCGTGCCCAGCTTGTTGTCCTGCCGCAATTGCACCACGGCATAGGGCCAGCGCCCGCGCGGAAATTCGGGCGTGGCGCTGTGCGGGTTGTCCAGCCCCACCGGCTTCATCGGCCCGAAACGCAGCGTGTCCTCGCCCCGTTCGGCCATCACCTCGATCGGCATGCAGCCATCGAAATAGGGCGTATCCGCTTCCCATTCCTTGAACGCGGTCTTGTCGCCATCGAGCAGGCCCTGCCGGAACGCGCGGTATTGATAGCGGTTCATCGGGCAGTTGATGTAGTCCTTGGTCTCGCCCCGGTCCCACCGGCTCGCCATCCAGCACACGTCCATGTCGATGCTGTCGCGGTGGACGATGGGGGCAATGGCATCGAAGAAGGCGAGCGCTTCCGCCCCGGTGGCGCCGCCGATGCTTTCGGCCAGCGCCGGCGCGGTGAGCGGGCCGGTGGCGACGATCACCGGCCCCTGCGCCGGCAGCACGTCCACCCGCTCGCGCACGATCTCCAGATTGGGCAGCGCCGCCAGCGCCTGTTCCACCGCCGCCGAAAACACGTCGCGGTCCACGGCGAGCGCGGAGCCCGCCGGCACGCGCGCCGTTTCGGCCGCCGCCATCAGCAGGCTGTCGCAGCGGCGCATTTCCTCGTGAAGCAGACCGACCGCGTTCTTTTCGTGATCGTCCGACCGGAAGCTGTTGGAGCAGACCAGTTCGGCCAGCCCCGTGCCCTGGTGCGCCGCCGTGGTGTCGCCGCCGCCTGGCAGATTGGCGCCGCGCATTTCCGAAAGGCGCACGCGCACGCCGCGCCGGGCAAGCTGCCATGCCGCCTCGCTGCCGGCCATGCCGCCGCCGATGATGTGAACCTGATGCGTCATGCCCCGCGCATTGGCATTGCCTTGCGGCGCGGACAACCCCAAGGTGCGCGGCCATCACGCGGGAAGGACGGTATGACAGGTCGCGCATTGGCCGAGCGGCGGCCCTGGCTGCTCGCCAGCCTGGTCTTCGGCATCAGCTACTGGTTCATCGCCGGCGGGCCGGTGCCGGGGCTCTACCAGATCGCGTGGAAGGGCGCGGGCGTGGGCCTGCTTGCCGTCTACGCCTGGCTGCACCATCCTTCGCGCGGGGCGCACCGGATCGCGCTGGTCATGGCGCTGGGCGCGCTGGGCGACATGGTGCTGGAAGTGGCGTTCACCGCCGGCGCGGCGGCGTTCTTCGCGGGCCATCTCGTCGCCATCGCGCTCTACCTGCGGCACGGGCGGGGCAGGGCGGTGCGTCCGCTGGACAAGGGCATCGCGATCGCGCTGGTCGTCGGCGTGCCGGTGCTGGCCTGGCTGCTGCCGGCGGATCGGGCGATGGCGATGCAGGTCGCGCTCTATGCCCTGCCGCTGGGCGGGATGGCCGCGGCGGCGTGGCTCAGCGCATTTCCGCGCGGACGCGTGGGCGCGGGCGCGCTGCTGTTCGTGGCTTCGGACCTGCTGATCTTCGCGCGCATGGGGCCGCTCGCCACCAGCGCGCTGCCACCCCTGTTGATCTGGCCCCTCTATTACTTCGGCCAGTTCCTGATCTGCACCGGCGTGATCGCCACGCTGCGCCGCGAAGGGGAGTTCAGCGCGGAGTAGCCTTATCCAGCGTAGGCGAAATAGACCTTACCATGCTTGGGATCGACTACCGTTATGGCTCCGCCGGCCCCGTAAGTGTAAAAGGATCCGGGGGTGCGGATCACCAGATTGAACGCGTCCGCCCTATCGTTTTCCAAAGGGAGACCGAAACCATACTGGTCCAGGTAGGACCGAATATCCGCAGCGCCCCCTGTCGCTGGATGGTCGACGTAGGAGTGCCACTTCCTGCCATTTTCCACGCGATCATCCACTGGCGTCTCAAGCCACCCCAGGTTCTCTCCGCCTAACGCCGCTCCAAGATTTTTCCCCTGGTCTATGGCCCACGTAGCGCTCGATTCCGTAAGTCTGTAGACCACGAATCCTGTCTCGTTTCCGCCAGGCCCAAACCCCCAAGCCTTTTCGACTCTGTACTCGATAGCAGATGCGTGAAGCGGTTCAGGCACTCTGGACAGAGCCGAGAAATAGTCCCCTGTTTTGAGCGCCAGATAAGGGGAGGCGATCACCGCAAAAGCAATCGCTCCAAAGCCCAGCCTTTGCCGCCAGTGCCAATCGTGCCACTTCCTGAACAATTTTCGGGAAAACCAGAAAATTCCATATAAATAGAGCGCGATAAGGAAAAGGATCAGAAAAAGAACGGCAAGCAGCATGCCTTTGCCTATTTCCCGCTTCCTGAAACGGGTTGATATATCTGTTTTGGCAGGATGATCGATCCATCCCCTCGTCGCTCCAGCGGACCATAGGCGATCACCGCGTCCAGCGGCAGGCCGGTGCCGTAAATGTGCGGGAACAATTGCCCCCCGCGCGAAGGTTCCCACTTCACCGCATCGCCCAGCGCGTCCAGATCGACCATGACGATGTGCAGGTCGGTCTGCCCGGCGAAGTGCTTGCCGATCGTTTCGGCAAGCTGCCCGGCGGTGGAGAGGTGGATATAGCCGTCGGCCAGATCGACCGGCGCACCGGCGAAGCGGCCGCTATCGGCCAGCTCCGCCATCTGCGGCGCGGTCAGCACCTTGTAGGCGACGGCAGGGGTCATGCCTCGGACGGCGCCTCGCCATCGGGCGCACCTTCCGGCACTTCGCCTTCGCTGCCCTCTTCCTCGGCCAGACGCACCGCGCTGACCACATGTTCGTCATCGGCGACGTGGAAGAGCCGCACGCCCGCGCTGCCGCGCCCGATCACGCGCAGCGAATCGAGCGGCAGGCGGATCAGCTTGGCCTGATCGGTAACGAGCATCAGCTGGTCGGCCTGCACCGCCGGGAAGCTCGCCACCACCGGGCCGTTGCGGCCGATGTTGTCGATATTGGTGATGCCCTGGCCGCCACGGCCGGTGCGCCGGTACTCGTAGGCGGACGATAGCTTGCCATAGCCGTTGGCGCAGACGGTGAGGATGAACTCCTCCTTCTCGGCCAGCTCGGCATAGCGCTCCGCCGCCATCTGCGGTTCGCCTTCCTTTTCCGCCTTCCACGGGGCGAAGCGAAGGTAGTCCTCGCGCTCGTCCTGATCCTTCACGCCGACGCGGTGGAGGATGGACAGCGAGATGACCTCGTCGCCTTCCTTCAGCGACATGCCGCGCACGCCGGTGGACGTGCGGCTCTGGAATTCGCGCACGTCGTCCGCCGGGAAGCGGATGGCCTTGCCCTGCCGGCTGGCCAGCAGCACGTCATCGCCTTCGGACAGCAGGGCCACGCCGATCAGGCGATCCTCGCTCTCTTCCTCGAACTTCATCGCGTACTTCCCGTTCGACGGGATGTTGGCGAACAGATCCATGGCGTTGCGGCGCACGTTGCCTTTCGCCGTGGCGAACATGACGTGGAGCTTGCTCCATTCGCCTTCGTCCTCGGGCAGCGGCAGCACGGCGGCGATCGTCTCGCCCTGGTCAAGCGCGGGCAGCAGGTTGACCACCGGACGGCCGCGCGTGGCCGGCCCACCTTCGGGCAGGCGCCACACCTTCAGACGGTAGACCTTGCCAGCGGTGGAGAAAAACAGAACGGGCGTGTGGGTGCTGGTGACGAACATGTTCGCCACGGCATCCTCTTCCTTCGTCGCCATTCCGGAACGGCCCTTGCCGCCACGGTTCTGCGCGCGGAAGGTGGAGAGCGGTGTGCGCTTGATGTAGCCATCGAGCGTGATCGTGACGACCATGTCCTCGCGCTCGATCAGGTCCTCGTCCTCGATCCCGTCCGCCGCCGGTGCGATCAGCGACACGCGCGGCGTGGCATAGGCATCGCGCACCTCGATCAGTTCCTGGCGCATCACGCCATAGAGCTTCACGCGGTCGGCCAGGATCGAGAGGAACTCCTCGATTGCCTTGGCCAGCACTTCCAATTCGTCGCCGATCTCGTCGCGGCCGAGCGCGGTCAGGCGATGCAGGCGCAGGTCGAGAATGGCGCGAACCTGCGTTTCCGACAGGCGATAGCTTTCGCCGCCGATGCTGGCATCATCCTCGATCGCTTCGACCAGCCGGATATAGGGCGCGATCTCGCCCATCGGCCATTCGCGGGCGAGCAGCGTTTCGCGCGCCAGCGCGGGATTGGCCGATCCCCGGATGATCCGCACGACTTCGTCGAGATTGGTGACCGCGATGACGAGGCCGAGCAGGATATGCGCCCGGTCCCGCGCCTTGTTCAGTTCGAACTTGGTGCGCCGCGTGATCACTTCCTCACGGAAGCGCACGAAGGATTCGATGATGTCCTTCAGGCTGAGGATTTCCGGGCGGCCGCCACGGATCGCCAGCATGTTGGCCGGGAAGTTCGATTGCGCGGGCGTGTTGCGCCAGAGTTGGTTCAGCACCACTTCGGGCGTAGCGTCGCGCTTGAGGTCGATGACCACGCGCACGCCTTCGCGGTTGGATTCATCGCGAATGTCCGAGATGCCCTCGATCCGCTTGTCCTTGGCCGCTTCGGCGATCTTCTCGACCAAGCCGGACTTGCCGACCTGATACGGGATCGAGGTTAGCACGATCGAGCGGCGATCGCCCCGGCCTTCCTCGATCTTGTGGCAGGCGCGCATGATGATCGAGCCGCGGCCTTCGTGATAGGCCTTGCGCGCTCCGGCCGCGCCCAGGATCAGCGGCGCGGTTGGGAAGTCCGGCCCCGGAATGATCTCGATCAGTTCGTCGATCGTGATCAGCGGGTTGTCCATGTAGGCAAGGCAGCCGTCGATCACCTCGCCCAGGTTGTGCGGCGGAATGTTGGTCGCCATGCCGACCGCGATGCCGCCGGCGCCGTTGACCAGCAGGTTCGGGAAGCGCGCGGGCAGCACCGAGGGTTCCTGCCGCGACCCGTCGTAGTTATCGGTGAAATCGACGGTATCCTTGTCGAGATCGTCGAGCAGCGAATTGGCCACGCGCGCCAGCCGCGCCTCGGTATAGCGCATCGAGGCCGGCGGATCGGGATCCATCGAGCCGAAGTTGCCCTGGCCGTCGATCAGTGGCAGGCGCATCGACCAGTTCTGCGTCATGCGCGCCAGCGCATCATAGATCGCGCTGTCGCCGTGCGGGTGATAGTTGCCCATCACGTCGCCGACGATCTTGGCCGACTTGCGATAGGGCCGCCCGGCGACGAAGCCGCCTTCCTGGCTGGCGAAAAGAATGCGGCGGTGGACCGGCTTCAGCCCGTCGCGCACGTCGGGCAGCGCACGGCTGACGATCACGCTCATCGCGTAATCGAGATAGCTGGTCTTCATTTCATCGACGATGTCGATCCGCTGGAATTCGGGTTCCGGCGCGGGGGCAGGGGGATCGATGATGGTGGTGTCGTCGCTCACGTCGGTGGCTATTTCGCTCTAGTTGTCAGGATTGAACGATGGCCCTAGGACAATCGGGCGGGAATGGCCAGCAACGCCGGGAATTTCGGGCCGTTTCGGGGGTAGTTTTCCACACATGCGACAGGTTGACCGTGTTGCGGGACGAAGTGCCGTTCAATCGCGGTTCACTGCGCAAAAGGTATCGCCGGAGCGGTTGCAAAGGTCATGATTCCGCGCCACTAGCGGAGCCGGCCACAAGTCAACGAACGCCGGCCGGGGCAGGGTGCAAAAGCGATTTCACAACGCTTGCCTTCGGGTTTCCGGGTCGAACAGGAGAATGCATGATGCGGGTTTCTTTCGGGAAGTTTGCCAAGGGTGGTGCAGCCCGCATGGCGCTGGCGACCGCGCTGGCAACCGGCCTTGTCGCGGGTGGAGCGACGCTGGGCGCGACAGCCGCCGTCGCCAAGGAAAAGGAAGCGGCCAAGGCCGGCGCCTTCTCCAAGGAATTCGTCGCCGTCGCCGGGCCTTTGCAGAAGGCTCTGGGCGATGCGGCCGCCGCCAAGGCGAAGGGCGCTTCGGACGCCGATATCAAGACGCAGCTTGCCGGCGCTCCGGCGCAGCTGGCAGCCGCCGAAGCCGCGATCAAGAACCCCACCGACCGGATGACGGCCGGCCAGTTCGCGGTGAACCTCGGCGGCATGCTGGGCGACATCGGGATGCGCGAGCGCGGCATCAAGAACATGCTCGACAGCGGGCTGGTGCCCGCCGACAAGGTCAGCGAATACCAGTTCTATCTCGGCAACTTCGCCTATACGCAGAAGGACTGGCCGGTCGCTGTCGATGCGCTGACCAAGGTCGTGCAGGCGAACTACAGCGAGGACACGGCGGCGGAGTTGCTGGCTGATGCCTACGTGCAGCAGGGCAAGTCGGCGGAAGGCCTTCAGGCGCTCAAGCTCGCCGTCGACACGCGCAAGGCCGCCGGTGGCACCGTTCCCGCCGACTGGTTCAAGCGCGCCAACCTGATCGCCTACAAGGCGAAGCTGGGGCCGCAGGCGATCGAATGGTCGACGATGATGGTCGCAAACGATCCCTCGCCGATCAACTGGCTGGGCGCCGGCCAGCTGACCCGCGAATTCGGTACGTTCACCAATCAGGAATCGCTCGATCTGGGCCGCCTGATGATGCGTTCGGGGGCTTTCCAGAGCGATCCCAAGTATCTCGAACGCGAATACGTCGAATATATCGAGGCCGCCGACCCGCGTCGTCTGCCGGGCGAAGTTCTGAAGGTGGCGGAAGCCGGCGTCGCCGCCGGCGTGCTGCGCGCGAACGACCAGTTCGTGGCGGACGCGATCTCGCAGGCCAAGGGCCGCATCGCGGCGGACAAGGCCTCGCTGCCCGGCCTGGAGCGCGATGCCCGCGCCGGCGCCGATGGCAAGGGTGCGCTGGCAACGGCCGACGCCTACCTGTCCTATGGCGATGCCGCCAAGGCCGAGGATCTCTACAAGCTGGCGATCCAGAAGGGCAACATCGACAAGGATCGCGCGCTGACCCGCCTGGGCATCGCCCAGTGCGATGAAGGCAAGTACGAGGAAGCCAAGGCCACCTTCGCCCAGATCACCGGTGCCGTCCGCGCGCCGCTGGCCAAGCTGTGGACGGTTTACGCGACCACCAAGGCCGCCAAGTAGCCGCTGGCGCCAGGTGTATGAAAAAAGGGGGCGGCCACTGCGGTGGTCGCCCCCTTTTTTGCGTCCTTCACCCGGACAGGGGTTTACCCGACGGGATGGAAATCGCCGCTGGCTTCATCCAGCAGGTGAAGAACGCCGTCTGAAATCGCGAAGAAGGCGCCGCGCAGGATGAGTTCGCCCCTGGCCTCCTTGCGCTGGATGCACGGGAAGGTGCGCAGATTCTTGAGGCTGGCCTTGACGCCGGCCTGCTCCATCGCACGCTCGGCCGTGCGCCCGGTCGTGCCGTGCGCCTCGGCCACGGGCTCGCGCGCCTCGTCCAGCAGGGCGATCCAGTCGGCGATGAAGCCCCCTTCGCCCGGTTCTGTTCCGCGCAGTTCCTGTGTCAGCGCGGCCTTGCAGCCGCCGCACATGCCGTGGCCCATGACCACGACTTCCTTCACCTTCAGTACCTGCACCGCGAATTCCAGCGCGGCGGACACGCCGTGATGGCCCGGGGAAGTTTCGAACGGCGGCACCATCGCCGCCACGTTGCGCACCACGAACATCTCGCCGGGGTCCGTATCGAAGATCTGCGCGGGATCGACGCGGCTGTCGGAGCAGGCGATGATCATCACGCGCGGCTCCTGCCCTTCGCTCAGCTGCTGCCAGCGTTCGAGGCGAGGCGTCCATCCATGGTCACGGAAACGGCGATAGCCGGCGATGAGCTTGTCCAGCTCTGGCGATGAATCGTCTGACATGGTGAAGGCTAATGCGCGGGTCGATTGCCACTTTCAAGTGCCCGAAGATGCGCCTATCTGGACGCCATGAACGATCTAGCCTCATCGCCTCGCCCGGAACGCCAGCGCAAGCCGGACTGGATCCGCGTGAAAGCGCCGACCAGCCGTGGTTACGGCGAAACGCGCCAGCTGATGCGCGACCTTCGGCTGAACACCGTTTGCGAGGAAGCGGCCTGNNCCGAACATCGGCGAATGCTGGACCAAGAAGCACGCGACCGTGATGATCCTGGGCGACGTCTGCACGCGCGCCTGTGCGTTCTGCAACGTCAAGACCGGCATGCCGCGGGCCGTCGATCCGCTTGAGCCGGATCACGTGGCCGAAGCGGCCGCGAAGATGGGGCTGGAACATATCGTCATCACCTCGGTCGATCGCGACGACCTGCCCGATGGCGGCGCTTCGCAGTTCGTCAAGGTGATCGAGGCGCTGCGTCGCGCCACGCCGAAGACGACCATCGAAATCCTGACGCCCGATTTCCGCAACAAGATGGAAAGCGCGGTGGAATCGATCGTCGCGGCCGGGCCGGACGTGTACAACCACAACCTTGAAACCGTGCCCCGGCTCTATCCCACGATCCGGCCCGGCGCCCGTTATTACGCTTCGCTGCGTCTGCTGGAGCACGTGAAGCGGCTCGATCCGCGCATTTTCACCAAGTCGGGCATCATGCTGGGGCTGGGCGAGGAGCGCCTCGAGGTCCATCAGGTGATGGACGACATGCGTTCGGCGCAGATCGACTTCCTGACGATGGGGCAATACCTCCAGCCCACTCCCCGCCATGCCAGCGTGGCCGAGTTCGTGACGCCCAAGGCATTCGAGGCCTATGGCGCGATCGCGCGGGCCAAGGGCTTCCTGCAGGTCGCCGCCAGTCCGCTGACCCGGTCCAGCTATCACGCCGGTGACGATTTCCGCGAAATGCGCGCCACCCGTGAAGCGCAATTGGCCAAGGCCGCGCAGAAGGCCGCAGCGCAGGGCTGATCGGGCGTGCCGCATATCGCCGAGAAGCGGCGCCTGCCCTGGTCGCCCGAACAGATGTTCGATCTGGTGGCGGACGTGCGCCGCTATCCCGAATTCCTGCCATGGGTCGTCGCCACGCGCATCCGTTCGGAAAACGAGTCGGAAATGATTGCGGATATGCTGGTTGGCTTCAGCGCGCTGAAGGAGAAGTTCACCTCGCGCGTGCGGTTCGATCGTCCGCGGGGAATCGTCGTCGAATACCTCGACGGCCCGTTGCGCAAGCTGGAGAACAACTGGGCCTTCGCGCCGGATGGGGAAGGGGGCTGCATCGTCGATTTCCAGGTCGACTTCGCGTTCCGCAACGTCATTTTCGAAAAGCTTGCCGGGCAGTACCTCGACAGCGCCTTCCGCAAGATGGTGGCCGCGTTCGAGACGCGGGCGGAAGCGCTTTACGGCAGCAGCAGGTCCAGCGCGACCAGCGTTGCCTGACGGCGCACGTCCGCGCGCGTCTTCGCGTCCTCGAAGAACTTCATCTCGGCATTGACCGCTTCCGGGTCCTCGCCGCGTTCGGCCTTGGCGAAAACGACCGTCCCCACCGGCTTCTGCGGCGATCCCCCGTCCGGCCCGGCCACGCCGGTGATCGCCACCGCCACGTCCGCGCCGGAATGCTTGAGCGCTCCCTGCGCCATCGACCAGGCGACGGCGACCGAGACCGCGCCGAACGTGTCGATCACGTCCATGGCCACGCCCAGCATCTCGTTCTTGGCTTCGTTGGAATAGGTCACGAAACCGCGATCGAGCACGGCCGAACTGCCGGCGATTTCGGTCAGCGCGGCAGCGACTAGCCCGCCGGTGCAGCTTTCGGCCACGGCCACCTTGCGGCCGGCAGCCAGATTAGTCTCGATCACGCGGCGCGCCAGATCGGCGATGTCGGCGGGAAGCAGGTTGTCCATGAAATCGGGCTTTCGGTGTCAATTCTGCGCGGGGCAGATCAACAGCTTGGGAGTCTTGCCGGGCTTGGGCTTGTCCGCGACAGACAGGATGAAGGTGATCAGTTCGGCGGTGTTTTCCGGCGGCAGCGGCGCCAGCAGGCGGGCACCGCGTTCGATGGCGACGCATTGATCCGGCTTGATCCCGCTGCCGACCAACTGGCCGACCATGCCTTCCGCAAAGGGCTGAAGCGCCTCGTCAGGCATCTTGGCGAGAAGATCGCGCGTCTGGGCATCGCCCTTGTCCCCGCCCAGCTTGAACAGGGCGGCCTTGGCCGTGGGCCAGGCGGCGGCCTTGCCCGCCGCATAGCGGGCAACCAGCGATCGTCCCTGCGTGGCGAAATAGCCGTTGGGGGAAAGCTGAGGCTGGGAGGTGGTGATGGCGCTGTTCATCACGGTCGGCAGCGCGAACGTGACAAGGCCCGTCACTTCCCGTTCGGTCAGGCAATTCTGCGCCAGAGCGGCCTGCGACTGGAGAACAAGCGCGGCACCCGCGACCAGCGTCGCGGCGATTCTGGTGGAAGAACTGACAGGACGCATGGCGTTTCCTTTCACTGGACCGGAACGACGGTGGCGACGGCTTGTGCGGCGATGCCTTCACCCCGTCCGGTCATGCCAAGCCGTTCGGTGGTCGTGGCCTTCACGCTCACCCGGCCAATGTCAATTGCAAGAATCTCCGCCAGCCTTGCGCGCATCGTCGCCTTGTGCGGGCCGATTTTGGGCGCCTCGCAGATGATCGTGACGTCAACATGCGCGATGGCGTGGCCGGATTGCGCGACAAGCTCGGCCGCGTGCGCCAGGAACCGGTCGGAAGAAGCGCCTTTCCAGCGGGCATCGGACGGCGGAAAATGGTCGCCGATGTCGCCGGCGGCGATGCTGCCAAGCAGCGCATCCACCAGCGCATGGATCGCCACATCGGCATCGCTATGCCCGGACAGGCCGTGGGTGTGATCGATGCGCAGCCCGCATAGCCACAGTTCCTCGCCGGGGACGAGGCGATGGACGTCAAAGCCCGATCCTGTGCGGGGAAAAGGAATCGTCACCGCGTTCTCCTGAAGGTCACTCTCTCGCAGGTCACTGGCGAATGTGACCTTGCGCAGCCTTTCCTCACCCTGAACCAGCGCGACCGCGTGCCCGGCGGCGACGGCGACCTGCGCGTCATCACCCGCTTCGGCTTCGCCCTGCCAAGCACGGTGCGCGGCTAGGATCACCGGGTAGCGGAACGCCTGGGGCGTCTGCACTCTATAAAGCCCTTCGCGCCGCGCCGGTTCCAGCATCATGCCGTCTCCGCCGCGCACGAGGCTGTCGACGACAGGAAGGACCGGAATGGCCGCTTCGTGCCGGGTCAGCGCTTCCACCAGCGCCACGATCACGCTTTCCGGCAGATCGGGGCGGGCGGCATCGTGGATCAGCACCAGGTCGGGGGCGTCGGCTTCGAGCGCTTCCAGCGCGGCGCGCACCGAAAGCTGGCGTGTGGCGCCACCCGCCACAAGGCGGACATCGGAAATCCCGGCGAGCGACTCCTCGGCGGTTGCGCGCCAGTTCTCCGGAATGGCGACGACGATGGGAGCGATGCCTGCGTCCGCCATCCGCTTCACCGAATGGCGGACAAGCGGTGCGCCGTGCCACTGGGCGAACTGCTTGGGGACGGAGCCACCGGCGCGCAGACCTTGGCCAGCCGCGACGACAACGGCCGCGACTCGCTTGCCGGCCGGATCGGGAAACGTGTGGTTCATGCGGGCGCGCCTCTATCAGCCTTGCCGTGCGCCCCGCAATGGACTAAGCGCTGCCTGTTTTTTAGGCAGATTTGTACATACGATGAGCACGCTCCCGCATCCTCCGCGCCTCGCACCGCTTCAGGTCGGGCCGGTGCGTATCGATTGTCCGGTGATCCTCGCCCCGATGACCGGCGTTACGGACATGCCCTTTCGCACGCTCGTGCGGCGCTTCGGATCGGGCCTTAACGTTACCGAGATGATCGCCAGCCCGGCGATGATCCGCGAGACCCGGCAATCGCTTCAGAAGGCCGCCTGGGATGCCGTGGAGGAGCCGGTTTCGCTCCAGCTGGCCGGTTGCAACCCGGTCGAGATGGCGGAAGCGGCGAAACTGAACGCCGACCGTGGCGCCGCGATCATCGATATCAACATGGGCTGCCCGGTGAAGAAGGTGGTCAACGGCGATGCCGGATCGGCTCTGATGCGCGATCTGCCGCTGGCCGCTTCGCTGATAGAGGCGACGGTGAAGGCGGTGGACGTGCCCGTTACCGTCAAGATGCGCATGGGCTGGGATCACAACGCGCTGAACGCGCCCGAACTGGCGCGGATCGCCGAGGATCTCGGCGCCAAGCTGATCACCGTTCACGGCCGCACGCGCAACCAGATGTACAAGGGCAGCGCGGACTGGGCCTTTGTGCGCAAGGTCAAGGAAGCGGTATCGCTGCCGGTCATCGTCAACGGCGACATCTGCGGCATCGAGGACGTGGCCACCGCGCTGGAACAGAGCGGCGCGGATGGCGTGATGATCGGGCGCGGCGCCTATGGCAAGCCGTGGCTGCTGGGGCAGGTGATGCACTGGCTCGAGACCGGCCATTTGCGGGCAGATCCATCGATCGACGAACAGTATCGGCTGATCGTGGAACACTACCAGGCCATGCTCGATCACTACGGCGCGGAAACCGGCGTGAAAATGGCGCGCAAGCATCTTGGCTGGTACACCAAGGGGCTGCCCGGATCGGCCGAATTCCGCAACCGGGTGAACTTCATCGATGACCCGCGCGAAGTGCTCGATAGCCTGGCACGCTTCTACGCGCCCGCGGAGCATCGCGCGGCGGCATGACCGGGGCGGCGGACTGGCGCCTGCCCGACGCGGCCAGGCCGGATGCCAAGCGCCTGATCGGCAGCATGCCGATGGCGGTTCTGCTGATCGCGCCCGACCTGTCGATCGTCTCCGCCAACCCGGCCGCCGAACAGTTGACGGGGCAGGGCGCGAGCCGCCTCGTGGGGCGCCGCGTGTCGAGCCTGTTCGAGTTCGACGAACCACTGATCATGAATCGGCTTACGGAAGGCGAGGCGCAGCTTTCCGCGCGCGACGCGCAAGTTCGGATCAACAACCAGCCCGCGCGCAGGCTTGACGTCATGACCGCGCCGGTGGCGCATACCCCGGGCTGGCAATTGCTCGTGCTGCACGAACCCATCGGGGTCGAGGCGCTGGGCGGCAGCGTGGGCGGGGCAAGCGATCAGGGCGGGGTAACGCTGCGCGCGCCCGAAGTCTTGGCGCACGAGATCAAGAATCCGCTCGCGGGAATCAGGGGGGCGGCCCAGCTTCTCAACCGCAAACTGGAAGGAAGCGACCGGGCGCTGACGGAATTGATCACCTCGGAAGTCGACCGCATTGCGAAACTGATCGACCAGATGCAGTCACTTTCCCGGCGCAGCCAGGAACCGGCGGTGCCGTGCAATCTGCATGAAGCGGTGCGGCGCGCGCAGGCGGTTATCGCGGCAAGCGACCCGGGGCGGGTGGTGATCGAAGAGGAGTTCGACCCTTCGCTGCCGCCGATCATGGCCAATCCCGACGCTCTGGTGCAGGTCCTGCTGAATCTTCTGACCAACGCGCGTGAGGCGTGCGAAGGGCAGACGGACCGCCGCATCGCGGTGCGCACGCGCTTCGCCAGCGGTATCCAGTTGCACACGGGGCCGGAAGGCAAACCCTTGCGCCTGCCGATCGAACTTCGCGTGAGCGATAACGGGCCTGGCATAGACCCCGCGCTGCGCGATCATATTTTCGAGCCGTTCGTCACCGCCAAGAAGCAGGGGCAGGGGCTGGGATTGGCGCTGGTGCAGAAGCTGGTGCGTGAAATGAACGGGCGGATCAGCCATGATCGGGACGAGGCACGGGGCTGGACGCATTTCCGCCTGCATCTGCCGGTGGCGGGAACGGTGAGAGGACAGGCATGAAGAAGTACGTCCTGCTGGTGGAGGACGACGCCTCGATCGCCCTGGTCATCACCGCGGCGCTGGAAGCGGAGGGCTTCCTCGTCGACCGCTGCGACAGTATCGCCGAACGCGACCGGCTGCTGGCCGGCCAGCGCTATGGGCTGATGCTGACCGACGTTATGCTGACCGATGGCGACGGCATCGAAACGCTGGGGCGCGTGCGGCAGGGCTATCCGCGGCTGCCGATCATCATCCTGTCCGCCCAGAACACGCTGGATACCGCCGTGCGTGCCAGTGATACCGGCGCCTTCGAATATTTCCCGAAGCCTTTCGATCTTGAGGAACTTGTCCGCACCGTGCGCCAGGCTTTTGCCTCGGCGGCGACCACGGAAACCGAGAACGAGCACGAAGACGTGCCACAGGCGCTGCCGCTGGTCGGGCGCAGCCAGGCCATGCAGGCGGTCTATCGCATGATCACGCGCGTCCTGCGCAACGATCTTACCGTCCTGATCCTGGGTGAGTCCGGAACGGGCAAGGAACTGGTCGCCGAAGCGGTCCATCAACTTGGCAATCGCTCCGCCGGGCCGTTCGTGGCGGTGAACACCGCGGCCATTCCCGGAGAACTGATCGAAAGCGAACTGTTCGGCCACGAAAAAGGCGCGTTCACAGGCGCGGTGGCGCGCCATGTCGGCAAGTTCGAGCAGGCGGGCGGCGGCACGCTGTTCCTCGACGAAATCGGCGACATGCCGATGCAGGCGCAGACCAGGTTGCTGCGCGCGCTCCAGTCCGGGCGGATCCGCCGCGTCGGCGGGCGTGACGAAATCACGCTGGATTGCCGTATCATCGCGGCCACCAACAAGGATCTGCTGCCGATGATCGCGGCCGGGCAGTTCCGCGAAGATCTGTACTACCGCCTTGCGGTCGTGCCGATCGAATTGCCCCCCTTGCGCGATCGGGCGGACGATATCGAGGCGTTGTCGCGGCATTTCCTGTTCCAGGCCGCGTCCGAAGGGCTGCCGCGCCGCCAGCTTTCGCCCGGCGGCGTGGCCTTGCTCGCCCAGCAACCGTGGCGCGGCAACGTGCGTGAACTGCGCAACTTCATCTATCGCCTCGCGCTGCTGGCGCGCGACGAAGTGATTGACGCCAGCGCGATCGAGCCCCTGCTGATCCAGGACGGTCCGGCATCCCCTCGGCCCGTCGAAGACATCGGCGCGCACACCACGGCCAGCAGCGGCACGTCGGGTGAGGGCGGGGCGACCGATTTCGCCTCCGCGTTGGCGCACTGGTTGGAGCAGGCGCGTCCCGCAGCCGGCGTTCTCTATGATGAGGCGCTGGCCGCTTTTGAGAAGCCGCTGTTCCTTCATGCCTTGTCGCAGACCGGCGGAAACCAGCTGCGCGCGGCCCACTTGCTGGGGATCAATCGCAACACCTTGCGCAAACGTCTGGCCGAACTGGGCATCCATCCCGACGAGGCGATCCAGCGCGTCTGATTTCCGGATCGTTCCACCTCCCGCCGAACGGCAGAATTTACTTGCGCTTGTGCAACAGCGGTGTTGTATATGAGCAACTATGGTTGGTGAAGGCAAAGCTGGCGTGAACCGCTCGCCGCGCTGGTGGCGGCGCTTGCTGATCGGCCTGCGGCGCGCCAACGTGTTCTTTCTGCTGGAACTCGTCGCCACGACCGCGCTCGTCGCCATGCTGGCGGTAAGCTGGATGTCGGTCAGCGCCAATACTGCCAGCAACCAGTTGCTGCCTTCGCGGCTGACGTCCACGCTGCTGATCGGCACGCTGGTTCCGGCGATGGCGCTGATCGTGCTTGTGGGCCGGCGGATCGCGCTGCGCCGTGCCAAACAGAGTGGTCTGGGCGCCAGTGGGCGCCTGCACGTCCGCCTTGTCTGGCTGTTTTCGCTGATCGCCGCGATCCCGACCCTGCTGGTGGTGATCTTCGCCTCGCTGCTGTTCCAGTCGGGCGTGGAGTTCTGGTTTTCCGACAACTCGCGCGGAATGCTGGAGAACGCCAACAGTCTGGCGCGCGGATACTACGCGGACAAGCTGCGCGATGTCGGCAACGAAAGCGTAGCCATGGCCAGCGATATGCGCGCCTATCTGAACCAGACGCCGATCACCAGCCAGGACTTTGCCGAGGGGTATTCGTGGCAGGTGATAAGCCGCAAGCTGAACGAATCCGCGCTGATCGAAAAGGGACCGGACGGCAATTTGCGCACCGCCGCCATTGTCGATCCCAACAGCGACGAGAGCCGCGAGCGGATCACGCCGGACGATATGAAACGGCTCAATGCGGGCGAAGCCGTGGTGGTCAAGGCTTCCGCCCAGCGGATCGAGGCGATCTCCACGGTCGATCCCGTGCGGGGCATTTATCTTTATGTCGCGCGCAATTCCGATACCTTGGCGCTCAACCAATGGGCGCGCGCGCAGAGCGTGCTCAAGGCCTATGACATTCTCAGCGGCCGCGCGCGCGCGCTGCAGTTGCGATTCAACCTCGCGCTGCTCACGATCAGCCTGGCGCTCGTGGGGCTGGCGGTGTGGGTGGCGCTGCGCTTCGCCGACCGGCAGGTTTCTCCGTTGGTGGAACTGGTGTCCGCCGCGCGGACGGTGGGTAGCGGCAATTTCTCCATGCGCGTGGCGCATCGCGGCGGCACCGACGAAATCGCGCTGCTGGCGCGCGCGTTCAACCGCATGACCGCGCAACTTGAAGGACAGACGCAGGCGCTGGTCAGCGCCAACAGCCAGCTCGAGGTGCGCCGCGCCTTCATCGAGGCGGTGCTGGAATCGATTACCGCCGGCATTATTTCGGTCGGACCTGACGGGACCATCCAGCTCGTGAACAGTTCGGCGCAAAAGCTCCTGCAGGCGGCGGGCGCGCCCGATCTGCTCGGCCGCCCGCTGGACCGGATCGCCCCGCAGTTCTCCCAGCTTGCCGCCAGCGGCCAGCACGGGGGCATCGTTCAGTATGCCAAGGGCGGCGATCTGCTGACGCTGGCGGTGAAAATCACCGCCGATCGCAACGGCCACGTCATCACCTTCGAGGACATCACCCGCCAGTTGCTAGACCAGCGGCGCGCGGCCTGGTCCGACGTGGCGCGCCGGATCGCGCACGAGATCAAGAACCCGCTGACGCCGATCCAGCTTGCCACCGAACGCCTGCGCCGCCGCTATGGAAGGCAAATCACCACCGACCCGGAGCTGTTCGAGGAACTGACCAGCACCATCATCCGGCAAGTGGGCGATCTGCGGAAGATGGTCGACGAATTCTCGTCGTTCGCGCGGTTGCCCAAGCCCGTGTTCAGGGCGGAGGATGCGAGCGATCTCGTGCGGCAGGCGCTGTTCCTTCAGGAAGTGGCGCATACCGAGATCACCTATAGCTTCAGTTCCGACGGGGATTCGGCCGCTATCCAGTGCGATCGGCACCAGTTCGGCCAGGCGATGACCAACGTGCTCAAGAACGCGGCGGAAGCGATCGACAGCCGGGCGCGCAAGGAGGATGTCGATTTCAGGGGGCGCATCGCCGTGCACCTGGCCAGTACCGATACCGCCGTTACCGTCACCGTCACCGACAACGGGATCGGCCTTCCGGCGGAGCGCGAGCGCATCCTGGAACCGTATATGACCACGCGCGAGAAGGGCACCGGTCTGGGGCTCGCCATCGTGAACAAGATCGTCGAGGAACACGGCGGGGAAATGACGTTCTCATCGGCGGATGAAGGTGGCACGTGCGTCTCCATGCGCTTCGCGCGCGAGCCGCAATCCGAAGCGGCGGCGGCACCGGAACCACCCGGCGTCGTCACGGTCTCCTGAACCGGCGCGTGAAATCAAGATTTACGGAACCTGCTCGATTTACGGAACCCGCACATGGCACTCGATATCCTGATCGTTGACGATGAACGCGATATTCGCGAGCTCGTCGCGGGCGTCCTCAGCGACGAAGGCTATGGCTGCCGTCTTGCCGCCGACAGCACCGCCGCGCTGGCGGCGATCGACGAGCGCCGGCCCAGCCTCGTCCTGCTCGACGTATGGCTTCACGGCAGCCCGATGGACGGGCTGGAAGTGCTGGACGAGATCAAGAAGCGCGAGCCGGAACTGCCGGTGATCATCTTTTCCGGTCATGGCGGCATCGATACCGCGGTATCCGCGATCAGCCGCGGCGCGATGGACTTCATCGAAAAGCCGTTCGAGGCGGAACGCCTGCTGCTGCTGGTCGAGCGCGCCACCGAGACCGAAAGACTCCGTCGCGAGAACGCGCGGCTGCGCAGCGGCTTTGCCACCGCTGACGAGTTCACCGGCAACAGTTCATCGATCAATGCGGTGCGCGCCACGCTGAAGCGCGTGGCCAACACCGGCAGCCGCCTGCTGATTTCAGGCCCGGCGGGATCGGGCAAGGAAGTGGCCGCCCGCCTTCTTCACAGCTGGAGCCCGCGCGCGCAGAGCGCGTTCGTCACGGTCAATTCCGCCCGGATCACGCCCGAACGGTTCGAACAGGAACTGTTCGGGGAAGAAGCCGATGGCAAGCTGGTTCGGGCCGGGCTGCTCGAAATGGCCGATGGTGGCACGCTGTTTCTCGATGAAGTGGCGGACATGCCGCCTTCCAGCCAGGCGCGCATCCTGCGCGTGTTGACGGAACAATCGTTCGTGCGCGTGGGCGGGCATCGCCAGATCCGCGTGGACGTGCGCGTGGTCTCGTCGTCGTCACGTCCGCTGGAAAAGGAAATCGCCGAACGACGCTTTCGCGAGGACCTTTACTACCGGCTCAATGTCGTGCCGGTGACGATTCCCTCGCTGGCGGAACGGCGCGACGATATTCCCGCGCTGGTGGACCATTTCTTCACCCGCTACGCCACCGAGCAGGGAATTACCCCACCGGCCATATCGCCAGAGGCCATGGCCGCGCTGCAAAGCCACGACTGGCCCGGCAACGTGCGCGAACTGCGCAATGTCGTGGAACGGACCGTCATCCTGGCACCGCGCGACCGGTTGGGCCGGATCGATTCCGACATGCTGCCGTCAGAGATCGTCAGCGGCCGCCTGGGGGCGGAAGCGGGTACGCCGGCGCTGATGGGCGTGCCGCTGCGCGAAGCGCGCGAGAACTTCGAGCGGGAATATCTCAAGGTCCAGATCCGGCGCTTTTCGGGCAATATCTCGAAAACCGCGAACTTCATCGGCATGGAGCGCTCGGCGCTGCACCGCAAGCTCAAGCTGCTGGGCATGGTCGACCGGCGCGAAGACGAAATCGACGACTGATTTCCGACGGCGAGGGGGCAATTGCGTTTTCTGTCGGAACTCTTGCGCATTTTCCAAGTTTACGCGCAAGGGTTCCCGCAATAAGAGAGTCATCGAAACCGGCTTGAACGGGTTCCGGCGACGGAGCTTCGAACACGCCAGATCGCGACGCCACAAAGGGCGCGCCAATACGAAGGAGTCACAAGAATGACCGGCAAGACACTTTCCGCACGTCCGCGCGCGAAGGCCGAAGCGGCACCCGCGGCCGAAACTGCCCCAGCACCTCAGTCCGGCGCGCCGGCAGGCGGGGCCAAGGGCCAGAACCTTCAGGACCTTTTCCTGAACCACCTGCGCAAGAACAAGATCCCCGTCACCATGTTCCTGGTGAAGGGCGTGAAGCTGCAGGGCATCGTGACGTGGTTCGACAATTTCTCCATCCTGCTCCGCCGGGATGGGCAATCGCAGCTTGTCTACAAGCACGCGATTTCCACGATCATGCCGGGCCAACAGCTTTCCGTGGCGCACTTCCAGGGCGCGAATGACGAAGGCGGCCGCAAGCGCCTGCTGCAGGAAGTTTTCCTCTCCAGCGTGCGCGATGCCGGCGTGCAGGTGACGATGTTCCTCGTCAACGGCGTGATGCTGCAGGGCAAGGTCGCGGCCTATGACCTGTTCTGCATGCTGCTGGAGCGCGAAGGCTACGTCCAGCTTGCCTACAAGCATGCGGTTTCCACCATCCAGCCCGCAGGCCATGTCGACCTGACCGGCGATTGGGACGGCGAAAGCGCCTGACCCGGTGGCTTCGGACGCGTCCTGATGAGTTCGTTCGAGTTCGGGAACCGCTCCGAAGAACAGCGCAATGAAGTGGCCCGCGGCGCCCGCGCGCTCGTCGTTCTGCCGGATATCCGGCAGCGCGGCGGCGGGCTGGGCGACGATACCGAGGCGCGCCTGGAAGAAGGGAAGGGGTTGGCCCTCGCGATCGGGATCGAGGTGGTAGATGCCTTTGTCCTGCCGATCCGCGCGGTGCGTCCCGCCACCCTGTTCGGCGAAGGGCAAGTGGAGCGGATGGCGGTTGCCGCCAACCAATCCGATGCCGAACTGGTCATCGTCGATGGCGCGCTTTCGGCGATCCAGCAGCGCAATCTCGAAGACAAGCTCAAGCGCAAGGTCATCGACCGCACCGGCCTGATCCTGGAGATCTTCGGCGAGCGCGCGGCGACTGCCGAAGGGCGTCTGCAGGTTGAACTCGCCCATCTCGATTACCAGGCGGGGCGGCTCGTGCGCAGCTGGACCCACCTTGAACGCCAGCGCGGCGGCTTCGGCTTCCTGGGCGGTCCCGGCGAAACCCAGATCGAGGCCGACCGGCGGCTGATCCGCAACCGCATGGCGCGCATCCGCCGCGAACTGGAGCAGGTCCGCCGCACGCGCGGGCTCCACCGTGACCGGCGCCAGCGCGCGCCCTGGCCGATCATCGCGCTGGTCGGCTACACCAACGCGGGCAAGTCTACGCTGTTCAACCGCCTGACCGGCGCCGGGGTGATGGCCGAAGATCTGCTGTTCGCCACGCTGGACCCCACGATGCGGGCGATCCGCCTGCCGGGCGTTGAAAAGGCGATCCTTTCCGATACCGTGGGTTTCATTTCCGATCTGCCGACCCAGCTTGTCGCCGCCTTCCGCGCCACGCTGGAGGAAGTGACGGCGGCGGACGTCATCGTCCATGTCCGCGATATCGCCAACCCGGCCACGTCCGCGCAGAAGAAGCAGGTCGAGGAAGTCCTCGCCGATCTCGGCGTGATCGGGGAGGAGGGGGCCACCATTCCGATCATCGAGGCGTGGAACAAGTGGGACCTGCTCCCGGCCGACGAGCGCGCGATGCGGCTGGACCTGATCGCGGCCGACGTGCCAGACCGCCCTGTCGTGCCGATTTCCGCGATGACGGGCGAGGGTGTGGATGACCTGCTTGCGCGCCTGGGCACGATGCTGACCGGCGGCGCGACCGAGCTGGAACTCTCGATCCCGATGGGCGACGGCCAGAAGCTGGCGTGGCTCCATGCGCATGGCGAGGTTCTGTCGGAGCGCGAAACGGAGAGCGGCACGGGCGAACCGCAGGTGCGGCTGAAAGTGCGGCTGACGCCGCGCGAACTAGGGCGCTTCAACAGCCTCTGACGCTTTGACCGCCTGCCACAGTGCTTCCTGTTCATCCAGCGTCAGATCGGCAAAGCGCCCCCCCGCCATGGCTTCCATCGCCCGGAATCGCCGCTCGAACTTGGCGTTGGCGGCCCGCAGCGCGTCTTCGGGCGCAATGCCGTGGCTTCTGACCACGTTGACGGCGGCGAACAGCAAATCCCCCGCTTCTTCCAGCCGTTCCGCATCGTTCCGCGCGGCTTCCAGTTCAGCGGCTTCCTCGGCCAGCTTGGCTGCCGGCCCGGCGGTGTCGGGCCAGTCGAAGCCTTGCCGCGCGGCCCGTTTCTGGAGCTTTTCCGCACGCATCAGCGCGGGCAGGGCAACGGCCACGCCGTCCATGGCGCTTTGTTCGCCCTTGGCGGCCCGTTCGCCCGCCTTGAGCGCTTCCCACCGGTCCTCGCGGGACTGGTCCGGATCGCCGTCCCCAGTGCTGGCATCGCCGAAGATATGCGGATGCCGTTTCTCCATCTTGTCCGAAATCGCGTTGGCGACGTCGGCGAAGGCGAACAGGCCGGCTTCCTCGGCCATGCGGCTGTGGAACACCACCTGGAACAGCAGATCGCCCAGTTCCTCGCGCAGCGCCGCCATGTCGCCGCGCGTGATCGCATCGGCCACTTCGTAGGCTTCCTCGATCGTGTAGGGGAAGACGGTGGCGAAAGTCTGCGCCCGGTCCCATTCGCACCCCGATTGCGGATCGCGCAACCGCGCCATGATCGCCAGAATGCGGGATATCGCGTCGGCGGGCAGGGGAGTGGATGCTGGCGTTGTCACGGGGAATCGTCCTGGCCGGGGAAGGGCAGCTTGTTCCCTATGCCAGCGCAACGGCGATGTCACCGGCGGCGCATCGACCATCGGATCTGGGGCGGAATGGAGCATTCTCGCCCACCGTTCCCTTGATCCGATCCGGCGCATGTGAAACCGTCGGGGAGCACTTCGGGAAAGGACGTTCGACCATGGCGGAACACGATCAGCAGCGGCGTATGGTTCTGGCGGGCATGGCGTCCATGGCCGTGGCCCCCCTGTTCGGCGCAACCGCGCAGGCGCAGGTCCTCGGCAGCGGCCTGACCGGCATTCTCGGCAATGCCTCGGACAGCGCGCTCGACAAGCTGGCTCAGCCCGGCGCGTTCTACAACGATAGCGCGGTGCGCATCCTGCTGCCGCTGGTGGGCAATGCCGGCGGACTGGGCGGTGCGCTGGGATCGGTGCTGGGCGCCGGCGACCGGCTGGGGCTGACGGACGGCATCACCCGCAAGCTCAATGATGCGGCGGGCCTTGCGGCCAAGGAAGCCAAGCCGATCTTCCGCGCCGCGATCAGCCGCCTGTCGCTGAACGACGTTCCCGGCATCGTTTCGCAGAACGACGGCGCCAGCCAGTACCTGCGGCGCAGCGCCGGCACGGAGCTGACCGGCAGGATGCGCCCGCTGATCAACGCCGCGCTCGGCAAGGTCGGCGCGTTCAACCAGCTCGACAGCCTCTCGCGCCGCTCCAGCCTGATTTCGGCCGCCGGCATCACGCGCGACAAGCTTGGCAATTCGGTGACCGACCAGGCGCTCAACGGCATCTTCAAGTACATCGGCAGCGAGGAAGGCCGGCTGCGCGCCAATCCCGCCGGAACCGCCGGTTCCTTGCTCAAGGGCATTCTCGGAAACTGAGGCACCGGGGGAAGCGATCGGCATCCCCCATCACATCGCCTCATTAGGTGCGATAATAAGTATTATGTAAATTGGCGTCGAAGCAGAAGGGCGCTCCGATCACCTCAAACGGCTGAATGCCAGCGCCGCTACAGCGATGATGGCAACCCACGCTAGGGCCATCCAGGCTTTCGTTCCCAGCGGCAATCGTGTCAGCCGACGATTGGAAAGCACCAGGACCAGCGCGGCAAGGATTCCGATAATGCTGATCCATTGATCGGTCACGGCGGTGATCCTTCGGCCTTAGAGTTCGATCTCCATCCCGTCGTAACCGGGATCGACGTGCGGCGGCGTCTCATCGCAAAGCGTACGGTAATCCATGCTCTTGTCGAGATGCGTCAGGACGGCGCGCCCGGCGCGGCACGCCTCGACCAGCTCGAGCGCCATAGCCAGATGCGCGTGCGTGGGATGCGGCTGCCGGCGCAAGGCATCGACCACCAGCACGTCCACGCGATCGAACAGCGCGACCATATCCGCATTTATCTCGCTGAAATCTGTTGCGTAACCTATTGATTTTCCGTCTTGATCGAAGCGAAACGCGGTTGATTGCGCGGGACCGTGCGGCATCTGGCAATGGCTGATGCCGATGCCGGCAATCATGCGCACACGGTCGAGATTATCGAGATTGCAGATCGTGTGATAGCCGTGCTGGCCGGCAAAGACATAGCCGAAGCGCTGGCGCAGGCGGCGGACCGTTTCTTCGGCTGCATAGCCCGGCAAAGGCCCGCCACGCCCCATGCGCAGCGGTCGCAGATCATCGATGCCATGCGTGTGATCGGCGTGATCGTGCGTCCACAACACGCCGTCGAGCCGGTCAATTCCGGTGGCCAGCAATTGCTGGCGCAAGTCCGTCGGCGTATCGACCAGCAGGCGCGAACCATCGGCGCCTTCAACCACGATCGCCACGCGCGTTCGGCGGTTGCGCGGCTCCTCCGGATCGCATGCGCCCCAGTCGTTGCCGATGCGCGGAACGCCGGTCGACGTGCCGGACCCCAGGACAGTCAGCTTCACGCGGCGGCTTTCACAGGCTGGCCTTGCGGAACAGCCGGAAGAAGTTTTCCCCGGTCACCTCGGCCAGACGCTCGCTGCTGATGCCGCGCAATCCGGCCACGAACGCGCACGTGTCGGACACGAACGCCGGCTCGCAAGTTTTGCCGCGATGCGGCACTGGCGCCAGAAACGGAGCGTCGGTCTCGACCAGCAGGCGATCTTCAGGCAGTTCCGCCGCAATCGCCTGCAAGTCCTTGGCGTTCTTGAACGTCACGATGCCGGAAAGCGAAATCGTCAGGCCAAGGTCCAATGCGGTCCGGGCCAGATCAGCCGACGCGGTGAAGCAATGGATCAGCGCGGGGAAGGCCCCCTTCCCCATTTCCTCGGTCAGGATGCGGGCCGTATCCTCCTCGGCATCGCGCGTGTGGATGATCAGCGGCAGCCCGGTTTCGCGCGCCACGCGGATATGCGCGCGGAACAGGTCCTGCTGCACGGCGCGATCCGAATGATCGTAGAAGTAATCCAGCCCGGTTTCGCCGATGCCGATGACCCGGCTGTCGCGCGTCGCCTCCAGCAGCACGCTTTCGCCAAGGTCCGCATGGGCATCGGCTTCGTGGGGGTGGATGCCCACCGTGGCCCAGACATCCTGCTCGCGATGGGCGGTGGCAATGATGTCGGCCCATTCGCGCTCGCGCGTGGCGATGTTGAGAAAGCCCTGCACGCCGGTTTCGCGCGCGCGCGCCAGCACCGCATCCTGCTGCTCGACCAGGCCCTTGTAATTCAGATGGCAGTGGGAATCGATCAGCATCAGGCGTCCGTTTCCGCGCCTTCGGCATCGGCGGGCAGTTCGAGGCGCGGGAACGCGCCGACCGGCTGCGCCAGGCGCTCCCCGGTGGCGACGCGCGCCATGTACCAGTCCGCGTCGGTGAGATTGGCGATGTTGCGTTCGGCCGGCGGAATGCCCAGCTGGTCCAGCACCTTGTTCGCCGCATCGGGAACCACGGGAAGGATCGCGATGGTCAGATCGCGAATGGCCATGAACAGGGTCAGCAGGACGGCGCGCATCCGCTCCGGATCGGTCTTGCGCAAGGTCCACGGAGCCTGCTCGTCGATGTACTGGTTGCAGGCGAACACCGCGCGCATCCAGGCGTCGATCCCGGTCGAGAAGTTCAGATCGGCAAACGCGGCGGGCAGTTCGTCACGGCAGGCGAGCGCCACGATGGCCAGCAAGGCATCGTCCGTCTCGGTGCTCGAAAACGCGCCAAGTTCGCCATCCAGGTTCTTGAAGATCATGGACAGAACGCGCTGGACCAGGTTGCCATAGCTGTTCGCCAGTTCGGCGTTGCAGCGGGTGACGATGGCCTCGGGCGAATAGCTGCCGTCCTGCCCGAACGCGACTTCGCGCAGGAAGAAATAGCGCAGCGGATCGACTCCGAACCGTGCGGCCAGCGCCAGCGGATCGGTGACGTTGCCGAGCGACTTCGATTCCTTCTGCCCCCGGTTGAGCAGGAAGCCATGGCCGAACACCTGGCGGGGCAGCGGCAGGCCCGCACTCATCAGGAAGGCCGGCCAGTAGATCGTATGGAAGCGTACGATGTCCTTGCCGATCAGGTGCAGGTTCGCCGGCCAGTAGGCCTTGAACTCCGCCGTCTCTTCCGGCCAGCCAAGGCCGGTCAGGTAGTTGGTCAGCGCGTCCACCCACACGTACATGACGTGGTTTTCGCTGCCGGGCACCTTGACGCCCCAGTCAAAGCTGGTGCGTGAGACCGACAGATCGCGCAAGCCCTGGCTGACGAAGGCGATCATCTCGTTGCGGCGGCTTTCGGGCCGGATGAAATCGGGATTGTCGCGATAATGCGCCAGCAGTTTCTCGCCATAGTTGGACAAGCGGAAGAACCAGCTCTCCTCCACCGTCCATTCGACCGGCGTTCCCTGCGGCGAGAGCTTCTCGCCCCCTTCCCCCGCCACGAGTTCGCTCTCGTCGTAATAGGCTTCGTCGCGGATCGAGTACCAGCCCTCGTAGCGGCTGAGATAAAGATCGCCGTTGGCCTCCATGCGCCGCCATAGTTCCTGCGTGGCAAGGTGATGACCCGGTTCGGTGGTGCGCTGGAAGCGATCATAATCGACGTTCAAGGCATCACACATGTCAATGAAATATTGTGACATTTCATCGCTAAGCTGCTTCGGCGTCACACCCAGTTCGCGCGCCTTCTGCGCCATCTTCAGGCCGTGCTCGTCCGTTCCGGTCTGCAGGCGCGCATCGCGGCCCATCGATTTCTGGAAGCGCGTGATGACGTCGGCGGCAATCGCTTCATAGGCGTGGCCGATGTGCGGCTTGCCGTTGGGGTAGCTGATGGCGGTGGTAACGTAGTAAGGTTCGCCCATCGGGCCGGTCGCTTTCACTCTGGAGACATGCGCTTAATGCGCCCCTTCCCTAGTGCGCGCGACCGATGCCAGCAACCCGCCGATTTCCATCATCAGCAAGGCCGGGTCGAAGTTGTAGGTCGGCGCCTGCCCGGCAAGGCGGACCAGCGCGGCATGGGCATCGGCGATGCGGAAGCGGGAATCGTCGTCCCCATCACGCATATGCTCGACCAGCACCATGCGCGCGCATTCGATCGCGGCGAGCTGGCGCTCCCGGTCGGGCCGCTGCCCCATCGCTCCACTCAAGGCCCCGCGCAGGGCGAAATCGGCATCGCCCTGCGCCACGAGCTTGCGGAACAGGCCGTGCACCTTGCCGAGATCCTGCTCGGCGAAAGCGATGGCCGCGCCCGGCGATCCCCCGGCGACCGCGATCGCGGCCGCACGCGTCGCGCTGTCCAGCCCCGGCGTCGCCGTATCGACCGCCCGCGCGAGTTGGTCCCGGTCGAGCGGGTGGAACCGCATGACAAGGCAGCGCGAACGGATCGTCGGCAGCAGCCGTCCCAGCCCATGCACCACCAGCAGGAAGAACGTGCCTTGCGGCGGTTCCTCAAGACTTTTCAGCAGGGCATTGACCGCGCTCTTTTCCAGCTGGTCCGCGGCGTCGATGATGACCGCCCGGCGCGCGCCCAGCGTGGGGCGGGTTACCAGGCGCCGCTGCATCTCGCGCACCTGATCGACGGAAATGTTCCGCTTGGTGAGATAGGGTTTGCCGTCCGCCTTCTTCTTCGCCTCGTCATCGTTGGCCGGCAACGGCGACAGCGTGAAAATATCGGGGTGGGAGTCCGGCGGCGGCTGGGAAATGCCCCTTTCCGCGACCAGTTCCGCCGCTGCCATCCGCGCGAAGCTGGCTTTGCCCAGCCCTTCGCGGCCAGCCAGGAGCCAGGCGTGGTGCATCCGGTGCCCGGCCATGGCAGCGCGCCAGGTACGCCAGGGCTCCTCGTGGCCGATCATCGGCGCGTTTGCCGGCACGATCATGGCGAGGGCATCCGGTCGAGCGCGGCAACGATGCGATCGTGCACCGCCTCGGGCGATCCGGCGGCGTCGATCCGCGCAAAACGGGTCGGCTCTTCCTCGGCAAACCGCCGGAACGCGCCGGCCACGCGCGCGTGATAGGGGGCCGCGCGCCCGCCGATGCGATCGGCGCCGTTCGTATCACGCAACGCCAGCCTTCTGTCCGCCTCGTCCGCCGGCAGTTCCAGCAGGAGCGTCAGATCGGGTAGCAATCCCTCGCTGCCGATCCGGTGCAGGGTGCGGATGTCATCATCCGAAAGCCCGCCACCGCCGCCCTGGTAGGCGCGGCTGCTGTCGAGGAACCGGTCGCAGATCACCCAGCCCCCACGTGCCAGCGCCGGACGGATCAGCCGTTCGACATGATCGGCCCGCGCGGCGGCGAACAGCAGGGCTTCGGCCCGAGCGCCCCAGCCCTCGCCCTCGGTGGACAGCAACAGCGCGCGGATCGCTTCGGCGCCGGCGGTACCGCCCGGCTCGCGCGTGACGACCACTTCCACCCCGCGCCGGCGCAGCGCCTCGGCCAGCAGACGGGCCTGCGTGGACTTGCCAGCCCCTTCGCCGCCCTCGAATGCGATGAAGCGCCCTTTCATCGGAGTTATCGGCGTCATTGCCCGACCAGCGAAAGCAGGCCATCGCGCATTCGCGCCACCGGTCCGCCGGCGTCCACGGCATCCGCCGCGATCAGCGGCAGGCGTTCATCGGGCAGTCCGGGAACCTTGGCGATCAACGTGGCCACTTCCTGCCCCCTCGCGATGGGGGCGCGCAATGGCCCCTTGTAACGGATCGAGAGCGTATAGCCCGCGCGCTCGCCAGCCGGCATCGAAATCGCCAGCGTCCGGGGCGCGATCAGCCGCACTGCCCGGCTTGTCCCGCCGCGCACGCGCGCTTCGCCCACCAGCGCGCCGGGGCCATACAGCGGCCGTTCCCGCCAGGCGGCGAAACCCCATTCCATGAAATCGCGCGACTGCTTCGCGCGCAGGGCCGGCTTGTCATAGCCCCCGACGACCATGATGATGCGCCGGCCGTTGCGGATGGCCGACCCCACGAAACCGTAGCCGGCTTCGTTGGTGAAGCCGGTCTTCACCCCGTCCGCGCCGGCGGTGTAGCCGTAAAGCGGGTTGTGGTTTTCCTGCTCGATCCCATCCCAATCCATTTTCGCGTGGCCATAGAAGCGGCGGTAGAGTTGGGGGTGACGCAGGATCAGAGCCTGGCTCAGCGTGGCGAGGTCGGCGGCAGAGACATAAGTCTGACCCCCGTCGGGCCACCCGTTGGGCGTGTTGTAGTGCGTATCGCGCATGCCCAGCTTGCGCGCTTCGGCATTCATCATCGCGGTGAAGGCCGGCACGCTGCCGGCCACGCCTTCCGCGAGCACCACGCAGGCATCGTTGGCCGATACGGTGACGATGCCGCGCAGCAGATCCGCGACGGTCACTTCGGCGCCGTCGGCCAGGAACATCGTGCTGCCCACGCCGCGCCATTGCTTGAACGTGTCATGGCGGACCGGCAGCTTGCGATCGAGCGAAAGCTTGCCCTGCGCGACGAGTTCGAAGGCGACATAGCTCGTCATGATCTTGGTCAGCGAGGCCGGAATGAACCGCCGATGGGCATCGCGCTCGAACAGCACGCGCCCGGAACTGACATCGACCATGTAAGCCGTTGGCGCATCGAGTTGCGGCATGGCGATCACCGGCGGCGCCTGTACCGTGGCGGCCGAAGGCGCCGCGCCAACGGCCAGCGCCGTCAGCGTCATCAGCGGTAAAAGATACGGGCGTTCAGGCAATCGGCATCCCCGGAGGCTTGCGGATTCCCTGCCCCTTTCAGGGCGCGCGCAGAATCCGCGCATCCGCATAGCCGGAGCGACGCGCTTTCGCCAAGGCCGCATCTGCTTCCGCCTGTGTGGCGAAGGGGCCGCTGCGCACGCGCCACAGCGATCCCGCGGCCGTCACGCCGCCACCGGCCGCCCGGGCGACCGTTTCGGCCCGTTGCCGCGTGGAAAATGCGCCGACCTGCACGAAGAGGCCGGCGGGCTGGCGCGCGGCGGCGGGTGCCGGCTTGGGCGCGGGTCTCGGAGTNNTCGGAGCCGGCCTGGGCGCAGGCGTCGCGCGTGGCGTTGGTGTGGCCACGGGATGCGGTGCGGGTTTCGCTGCCGGGGCCGGCTTCGGCGCGGGCGTTGCGGCCGAGACTGGCACCGGCACGGGCGGAACGGGGCGCAACACCGGCTTCGGTGCCGGGGAAGCCGCCGGCCTTGGCGCCATGGCGGGCGGAGACACGGGGTGCGGCGTGGCCACCGGCGCGGGTGTCCCGGTGGGTGCTAGCGTCACCCCGGTCGCGGTGCCCAGTTTGCGGCGTAGCGCGGTGAGCAAGCCCGGCGGCGTATCCATGCGCGCCGGGGCCTGTTCGCCCTGCCGTAGCAAGGCGCGTTCCGGCTCGATCGGATTCACGCGGCGGACGCGCACCGGCGCCTGCGATCCCGGCACCAACCCCAGTTGCGCCCACGCGGCGGGCGAGAGGTCCAACAGCATTTTGCCCGACATCGGCCCGCGCCGTTCAAGCCGTACGAGGATGGTCTTGCCCGAATCGAGCGCCGTCACTTCCACGTAGCTGGGCAGCGGCAGCGTGCGGTGCGCGCCGCTGATGCCTTCGCCTCCGTCCTCGCCGGCATAGCCGACCGCATCGTAGTTCATCGTGTCGGCGGGCGTATAGGTAACGCCATCGACCATGAACGGCGCGCCCAGCACCATCGGGTAATCGCCCGCCGGCCCGGCCCGATCTTCCACGGGCTGGGTTTTCGCCAGCGCCATCTCGCCCATGACCGGGGCTGAAAAGGCAAGAGCGGTGACCGCGATCATCGCGGTGGCGGAAGCGAAGCGGCTAACGGCTGATCTCATCTGCAAGAAGTCCTACGGACAGAGCGTAAAAGTTCGAGCAGTTGTAATCGAGGATAACTCGATAATTTCCGGTTAGCAGATAGGCGGTTCGTCCCCGCCCGTCCGGTTCCAGCAGCGAGGCCAGCACATCGTCGCCCGGCCAGACGCCCGTTTTCGGCGCCAGACCCAGCGCGCGCCATTCGCGCATGGTCTTCCAGCGGCTGTGCCGCGCGAACACCTGCGGGCAGCGCGGGCTGGCCAGCGCCGTGCCCAGCGCGGCGCGGTCAAGCCCGTCCGGCACGCTGACGGCAAGGCCCCACGGCTCGCCCGGACGCCAGCCGGCATCGCGGAAATAATTGCCGATCGAGGCCAGCGTATCGGCCCGGCTGCTCCAGATGTCGGCCAGCCCATCGCCATCGGCATCCTGCGCCACGCGCAGATAGACGCTGGGCAGGAACTGCGGATTGCCGAACGCCCCGGCCCAGCTACCGACCAGCTTGGAGCGCGGCACGCCCCGGTCCATCATCTTCAGCAGCGCGATGAATTCCTCGGTGAACAGATCGCGCCGCCGCCCTTCGTAAGCCAGCGTCGCCAGCGAGCGGGCCAGATCGAAATCGCCGGTATAGCCGCCGTAGTGGCTCTCGTGCCCCCAGATGGCGAGGATGATCGGCAGCGGCACGCCATAGCGCCGCTCGAGCGCGCCGGCCTGTCCGGCCACCGCCTCGTACTGCCGCCGGCCGCCGCCGATCCGCGCCGCATCGACATGCTTGCGGCGATAGGGCTCGAACGCCGGGATCGACGAGGACGGGCCGCCGCCGGGCTGGCTCCGGTCGAACGCGATCACGCGCGGGTTGAACGTCAGCCCGGGCAGCACGCTGTTGATCGTCGATTCGCGCACCCCTTCGGCGCGCGCCTTGGCGGCGAGCAATTGGAGATAGCCCTGGAAGCCCGCTTCCTCGCTGCTGTTCTGGGCGCTGGCGGGCGCCCCCAGCGCAAGGGCGGCAACGGCGGCCACGGTCACGCGCCACGATGATCGGATACTGGCAAGAAGCGTCATCCGGCCGACACTCGCACAGGGGGCAGCGATTGGGAATCCCCCGCGGCGCAAATCCTCTTCACGACGGAGCGGTTCGCCGCTATCGCCCCTCCACGCCGCGCGCCCACGGGTCGCGCCGGTGCGGACAGGTGGCCGAGTGGTTTAAGGCAGCGGTCTTGAAAACCGCCGTGGGTGCAAGCTCACCGTGGGTTCGAATCCCACCCTGTCCGCCACATTTCCTCGCAAATTCAACGGCGGCACGCTCTTCGGGGGGCCGAAATGGCGATTTGGACAGGCCAAACATGAACCGGCCGAATTCGACGCAAACTTTGCGCGCCTGCTGTCGCCCGCCGCAGGAGCGGGTAGACCGCTCCGAAAGCAGGAGCGATCGATATGCGTCTTGACCCTCTGACTCCCGGCCAGTTGTCTGATACCCAGCGTCCGCTTTTCGAGAGCATGAAGGCAGGCGTCAGCGCCAAGTATTCGAACTTCGTGACGACGCGGGCCGATGGCGCTTTACTCGGCCCCTGGAACGCGTGGCTCCATGATCCTGAAATTGGATCGGGCATCTGGCATCTCTCGCAGACGATGACGCAAGCGCGAAGGATCCCGGACCGCGCCCGTCAGGTTGCTATCCTGGTTACCGGTGGACGGCTGGACGCGGCATACGAAATCTACGCGCATGGCGCCGTTGCGACCGCCATTCACGGGATGAGCGCGGCGCGGGTGGAGGCGATAGCGTCAGGCAATCGGCCGGACGATCTTGACGACGAAGAGGAGGTCGCATTCGAGGTTGCCCATACGCTCGTCAAAGGCGGTGTGCTGCCGCAAGCCCTGTATGATCGCGCCTTGGACGTGTTCGGTCGTGAAGGAGCGACCGAGCTGTTCTACCTCGTCGGCTACTACTGCCTTGTCGCGATTACGCTGAACGCATTCGACATTCGCGTACCCGTTCAACCCTGATCCGTAAGCCGCCCCGCTGACCGGGAGCATCGATCCGGCTTTCCTTCGGGATGGCGGCGGGAAATCGCCATGACGGGCCACGCGCCAGCCAAGGAGGGGTGAATCCCTCCCCCTTCCGGGTGTGAAATGGGCTCCCGCCTTGGGCTATCGCCGAGCCGATGACTGCACCATCATGCAACGATGTCAGTCGGTTTGCATCATAGGATGGCGTTTGCGGCCGATCCGGCAGCTTCAATGGTGGCCGGGACAGGTGTTTCCCGTTCTCTGCCGGTTACGCGGCAGGTTGCGGCGGCCCTTCTCGCCGTGGCAATCTTCTGGGCGGACACTTTCACCGACTTCGGAAGCGCCTTCGCCACTCTTTACGTGCTGGTGCTGCTTCTCGCATGCAATCGGGCGGCGCGAGCGCACATTTTCGGATGGTCCGCCGTCTGCGCGCTATTCACCGTCGCGAGCTTCGCCTTCGTCCATGGCATGACCGCTCACGCCGATGCGACATTGCGCATGGTGATCAGCCTGGGCGCGAATGCGGTAACGACCGGCCTCCTGCTGCATCGGCAAGCGGTGGACGACCGGGCAACTCGCGGCGAGCGCCGTCATGAGGATACGCTCAATTCGCTGGCCGTCGCGATCTGGGAACATGACTTTCGCCCCGTGGCCGCCGCGATCGCCGCGGTGCGAGCGGCCGGGGTCGAGGACCTGCCGGCGTTCCTCGACGAAAATCCCGATTTTATCGTCTCGGCGCGCTCACTGGTGCGCATCACCGATGTGAACGAAACTGCCCTCGATCTCATGGGCGTGCCGTCCAAGCAGGCCTTCTTCGAGCATCTGAGCGATTTTCTGCCCGAAAGCGATGCCAGCTTCCGCGAGTGCATCCTCGCGATCGACGAACGGCGCGATATGTTCCAGGCGGAAACGCAGGTTCGCGCCGCAAACGGGGAGCCGATCGACATCTTTGTCGCCTTCAGCCTGTCGCCCGATCGCGGGCTTGATCGCGTGCCCGGGAGCATTTTCGACATTCGCCAGCGCAAGCGGCTCGAAATGACGGTCGAACGTACGCGATCGGAACTGGACAAGGTGCAGCGCAGCGCCGCGCTCGGAGCAATGTCGGCGATGATCGCGCACGAGATCAATCAGCCTTTGACCGCGGTCCAGGGATTCGCGTTTTCAGCGCAACGCTGGATTGAACGCGACGTGCCGGATCTGGACGAGGCGCGGCAAGCGCTTGCCGGCCTGCACGACGCGGTGCTCAACGTTCACGAGGTCATGCAGCGCGTCCGGAATCTGGTCGGTAACTCGCAGACCGAAAATGCGCCGGTGAATCTGCATACGCTGATCCGCAATACCGTGTCGTTCGCTTCGCGGGACGTGGAAGCCCAGGGGGCGAGAATCAGCTTTTCCCACTGTGCCCCGGACGTGATGATCCTGGGGGACCGGGTGCTCCTGAAGCACCTGCTGCTCAATCTCGTCGCCAATGCGCTTCAAGCCATGGAAACTCCGTCGCGCGAGGAAAAGCTGATCGAGATCGACCTCAGTCTCGCCGGGAACCAGGCCAGCATCATCGTGCGCGATACCGGACCAGGCTTGCCCGCATCCACGCGCGAGAAGCTCTTTGAACCCTTCTTTACGACGAAACCCGTCGGCATGGGTCTGGGCCTGTCGATATGCAGGTCCATCGTGGAGCTTCACGACGGGCAGATAACGCTGGCGAATCATCCGGAAGGCGGCACGCGGGTTTCTCTAACCCTGCCCGCGCGGGTATGACCTGCCGAGCGGCTTATGCGGGAAGCGCCTGCCGAAGAACCTCGAGAAGCCGATCGGGGTGCAGCGGCTTCTCCAGAAAACCTGCCATCTTCAGCATCCGCGCCTTGGCCCGCACGCCCGGCGATGGAAATGCCGTCATCAGGATCACGGGCACGGAGGACCCCCGTTCCCGAAGGGCAGCACCGAGGTCCAGTCCGGTCAGCCCAGGCATCTGCAGATCGGTCAGAACACAATCGACCGCCGTTTCGGTCGATCCAAGGAAGTCCGCAACCGAGGCATAGGCCATAGCGACACAGCCCAACGAACGCAGCAGGCTGGCCGTGGATGCCCGAACACGCGCATCATCGTCGATGACGGCTATGACTTTATTTCTCAAGCGCATGATCTCCGGCCCTGCCTGCTCCCTCAGAAAGCCTGATGGACCGGATATATGGGCTGCAGCCACGCTGTAACCATACGGAAGTCTAAGCCGGTATTTTTGAGCCGTCGGATGCAAATTGTGTTGCGATTGCATCGGCTGCCCGCACCAGATCGGGCACTGTGCGCATTTCCATCTTCCGCATCATGCTGGAGCGGTGCAACTTCACGGTGATCTCGCTGATCCCGATTTTTCCCGCGATCTGCTTGTTCAACAGCCCCCGAACCACCCCATCCATGACCTGCCGCTCGCGCCTCGTCAGCAAGGCATAGCGTTCGCGAAGGGCTTTCGTCTGCTCGCCCGCGCTCCGTTTGACCGTGGCCGACGAGAGGCCCGCGTAGACTGCCTCCAGTATGTCCTGCTCACGGTAAGGCTTGGTCAGGAAATCGACGGCGCCGGCCTTCATCGCCTTCACCGTCATCGGTATGTCTCCATGCCCGGTCAGGAAAATGGCAGGGATGTCGATGCCCCTGTCGAGAAGCTGTCCATGGCATTCGAAACCGCCCATCTGCGGCATCCGCACATCGATGACGAGACAAGCCGGCACGTCAGGCAAATCGGCATCAAGGAGATCGTGGGCGGAGCCAAAGGCAAGGACCGCAAAATCCACCGAACGGAACAGCGATTCCACCGACCTACGCACGAGGGCATCGTCGTCAACAATGATGACGACGGGGTTGCCGGCCTTGATCTGAATCGTCGCCATGGCGCGTCCTTTCCGGGCAGGAAAGGACAAGGAACGCGCATCCGATACAAGCCCCTGGCGGGTTAATGGCGACCACCCGATCGAGGGGGTTCGGTATCAGAGGTCGCATACGGTTTTGACATTAAAGGAGAATTTTAGGCTGTTGTTTGAGGCGCCGCACGTCGCACCACGGCAGGGGAGTTTCGCTTGCCAAGCTGGACCATGGTTTAATCTTCTCAAACGATGGCGATGATCAACTCAGCCGCCGCTCGATTTCGCCCCCTGAAGGATCCGGCGACACTCCCGTCAACCAAGATCGGGAGTCATTATGCTTCAAGAGCTGCAACGCGCGTCCGCGGCGCGCATCCAACCCGCTGGCGTCCAGCAATCGATCTCCCCGCTTCAGGTCGCGTCGCTTCTGGCCGGTGCGCGGCGTTCGCTTGACGACGATCCCGGCCTGGCGCGGCATTATCTGGAGCAGCTCTCGGCCATATTCGACAAGGAGCTCGATGAAGGAACGCCTGACCGGCTTCTCCTTCCGCAGCGTCTTTCGAACGGGATAATCCAGACCAAGGGGGGGCTGGCAAGCTGGCAGGTCCGCCGCGTTACCGATTATATCGACCAGAAGCTGGAAACGCCCCTCATCACGGAGGAACTTGCTGCCGTAGCCAGGCTCAGCACCGGCCATTTCTGTCGCGCGTTCAAGGTGAGCCTTGGGGAGACGCCGCACGCCTACGTCATCCGCCAGCGCCTGCGGCGTGCCCAGACTCTCATGATCCACACGCGCGATACGCTGTCCCAAATCGCGTGCGCTTGCGGCCTGACCGACCAGGCTCATCTGACGCGGCTCTTCCGTCGCATTGTGGGAAAAACTCCGATGTCGTGGCGTCGAGACCACCAATGCGTCGCCTGAGCGGCGCAGGAAGGCTGCTGGGCCGCTGACCGCCCGGTCGCCCGCGACATCGGCCTTTACCGGTTGAGCGTGTAGTTTACCGGGAGCCACTGGTAGGCGCCGTGGGGAAGTTTGGTCACGTGCCCGATCCCGGGGAACGAGATGTGCGCCGCCGCAACGAGCCATCCCTTGTCGGCTGCTTCGGCCAGGACCGCCTTGCGGGCCGCGATTGCTTCGGGAACGTTCCAGTCATACTTGATCGCGATGTCCGGCTCGGGGAACTGGACCGGCGCCATATGGACGGTGTCGCCCCAGAACAGCATGGTGGCGCTTGCGTCCTGGAGACGGAAGAAGCTGTGGCCGGGCGTGTGCCCCGGCGCCGATATTGCGCTCAGCCCTGAACCGAAGTCGGCATCGGGAGCAAAGGGTTTGACGCGCCCGGCAGCGACATAGGGTTTCAGAACCTTCTGGATCGCCGGAAAGAAGGGCTGCAACAAGGGGCTGACCGATGCCTTGTTGCTGTCGTTGGTCCAGAAATCGAAATCGGCCTGAGAGACGTGGACAATGGCCCTGGGGAAGACCGCCTTCCCGCCCCTGAGCAGCCCGCCGGCATGATCCTCGTGCAGATGCGTGATGTAGATGTCGTCGATCTGGTCCGGGCCGTATCCCGCTGCCGCCAGCACGCCGACGAGCCCGCCACCTTCCTTGCCATAGAGATCCCCCGCCCCCGTATCGATAAGCACCAGGCGATCGCCGAGATTGACCAGAAACGCATTGATCATGCCTTCGAATGGCGCAGGCAGGAACTGATCGGCGAGAAGACGCTCGATTTCGCCCGGTCGGGCGTCGACCGCCACCGTCGATGCGGGAAAGGGGTGGGTTCCATCGAGCAAAGCGGTCACCTCGAAGCGGCCGACATGCATCCGAAAGAAGCTCGGCGCCTGCCGGATGGACGATGGCGGCACGGCCGTCGTGACGGCGAGCGCCGTTGCGCGGGGCGTGGCGGGGTAAAGAGCGAGGCAAGTCGCCATGGCGATGGCCGCCGCCGCTTGCGGATACGGTCCGTTCATCGAAAGGGGCCTCCGGTCGAATAGTGTCCTTATTGGATGGGGATGGACGAACGAAGGCGGGCCGGATTGGACATTAGCCACGCAAACAACAGGTTTTCGACAAGAACGCCGGGACATTCAGGCTGCTCGGCAGGCCTGTGGCGCGCCCGATACGCGGACGAGATTGGCTCACATATGTCCAAATCCCGTCACTCGGAAACAGGACGCGCGGGGGCTGCGATACGAGTTTGACTGCTTCGCGCGATGAGAATGCCGTGACGGAGGCTGTAAAAAATGGGCGAGATTTCGGCGCGTACATTGGGTGAGCGACGCGGGGTCCGCTTCAAGGTCGCGCAGATCGATGTGCTGACGGAGGATGTCGAACTTCTGGTCGTGGGAATGTTCGAGCACGATGGCAGCAACCTGCCGACCGGCGGCGCCAATCAGCTGGACACCGTCTTCCAAGGCACGCTTAGCCGGCTGCGTGAAGGCGGTATCTTCAAGGGCACGATCGGCGAGACTCTGATGCTGTCGACGCCCCCACCCCCGATCAAGGCGCGTGCGCTGATGCTGATTGGAATGGGCGGCAGCGTGCCCTCCCCGCATTTGTCGATCGGCGGGCTCACCGAACTCGCCATGCGCACGGCGCTACGCATGGACGCCCGATCCGCCGGCTGCTTGCTGGCCTGGTCGGAACGGGAAATCCCGTCGGACCTGGTGGAGGAGACCGCCACGGCCATGATGGAAGGGGCTCTCAAGGCAATCGAGGAAGCCGGCAAGAGTGCGTCAGGCGAGATGGACTGGATATTTGATATCCGGAACGGAGACGCCACACGGACGGCCAATGCTCTGGAACAGAGGCTGAAGGTCGGCCGTGCGCAGGATTGAGAGCGCCCGGCGGCGGTCGCTCATGCGCGCCACGCGCAATTCAGGGCGGGCCGGGGCGGGATCGCGGATGACGCGCGGTTTCGCGTACAGATGCGGGTTGCCATCATTCCGGTCCAAGACGGGTGAAGGCAACCGACCTAGTCTCGGGTGCATGTCAGCCTTCGCCTCTGGAAACGGTGCCGTCGATTTGGCCCGGGCCGGCGCGGCACATGCATGACAATTTTGCCGCGTTGATGCCGCCTCGGCGATTTCCGCGGCCGATCTGAAGTCGTCAGTGTGCTTCGCACGCACCCATGCCGTAGTCGAACGTAGTCCGAAAAGGAAATCCCGCATGACGATCAAAGCCACGCCAACCCCCGGCAGGTCGCTTATCTCGCCCACCGACCATACACTCATCCTGATCGATTTTCAGTCGCAGATGTCCTTCGCGACCAGATCGATAGCGATGGAGGTTTTGCGCAACAACGCGGCCCTGATCAGCCGCGCGGCAAAGGCGTTCAACGTACCGACCATCCTGACCACCGTTGCCGAGAAGAGCTTCTCGGGACCGATGTACAGCGAGATCACCGATGCCTTTCCGGGCCAACCGCTTTTCGACCGGACTTCGATGAATACGTGGGAGGACGCCGCGGTGATCGCGGAGGTCAACCGGATCGGCAAGGAGCGGATCGTGTTCGCCGGCCTGTGGACCGGCGTTTGCATCGTGGGACCGGTCGCCTCGTCGATCGATCAGGGATTCGATGCCTATTTCATCGCGGACGCCTGCGGCGACGTGTCCGACGAGGCGCATGAGCGTGCCTGCCAGCGCATGATCCAGCTGGGCGCGAAGCCGATGACGTCGCTCCAGTATTTGCTCGAACTGCAGCGCGACTGGGCGCGGGCCGACACGTACGACGCCACGACGGGAATCGCGAAGGAATGGGGCGGCGGCTACGGCCTCGGAATTACGTACGCGAAGACCATGTTCGGTGCCTCCGAGGGGCACTGACCTCCCTCGGGACCGGCAGCGCCTTCGCCCCTCTCCCGCCCCCGCGCTGTCGGTCCCGTTCTCTCAACCCAGACAAGAGGAACGCGATTATGAGTTTCGCAACGGCCAAGGACGGCACCCAGATATACTATCGCGAATACGGTGAAGGCCAGCCATTCGTCTTCTCGCACGGCTGGCCTCTCAACGCCGATGCCTGGGACGGCCAGATGCTGTTTCTCGCGAACAACGGTTTTCGTGTGGTCGCCCATGATCGACGGGGACATGGGCGCTCAGAGGAGCCTGCGAAGAACAACGACATGGACACCTATGCGGACGATCTGGCCGCCGTAATCGAGGCCCTGGATCTTCGGGACGCAATTCTGGTGGGGCATTCCACCGGCGGTGGCGAAGTCGCGCGCTATATTGGCCGTCACGGTACGTCACGCGTCGCCAAGGTGGTGCTCGTCGGCGCGGTCACGCCGGTCATGAAGGTTGGCCCCAACAACCCGGATGGTGTCCCGGCGGAGGTCTTCGATGGAATCCGCAAGGCGGTGCTCGACAACCGCTCCGGCTTTTACATGTCGTTTCCGGAAACCTTTTATGGATGGGACATCGGCAAACCAAGGGACGAGAGCCTGCGGTACGCCTTCTGGCAGCAGGGAATGGCAGGCGGCGCCTATGCGCAATATGCCTGCGTGCAGCAGTTTTCCGAAAGCGATTTCACGGAAGATCTCAAGAAGATCGACGTACCCGCCCTGTTTGTCCACGGCGACGCCGATCATGTCGTGCCGATCGATGTCTCCGCGCGCAGGGCGGTCAAGATTGCGCCGCATGCCACGCTCTCGGTGTACGAGGGCAGCACGCACGCGATCCCCACGCTGGATCAGGACAGGTTCAACGCGGAACTGCTCGCCTTCGCGCGCAACTGACGCGGGAATCTGACGGGTCCGCCGGGGAGGAAAATCCATGAAGCCCTATCTGATCTCGCTGGCCGCCGGCTTGCTGATCGGCCTCATTTACAGCCTCCTCGGCGTCCGCTCGCCTGCGCCCCCGGCAATCGCCCTGCTCGGGCTGCTCGGCATACTGCTGGGTGAGCAGGCGATCCCGGCCGCCAGGCGGGTCTTCTCCGGGAAAGAAGTCATTCCCTTTCTGCGTTCGGACCACGCTGGGTACGTGCAGGACCTGCCTGCCAACCAGCAGAAGGACGACGTGTGAAGCTCACTCGGCGCAAAACGGTCGTCGGAGCCGGCGCAACCGCGTTTGGCGCCATGCTCCCATCCCCCTTGTTCGGAAGGACTCCTTCGGTGCCACAATCCGACCTTCTCCTCGTCAACGCCAAGGTGTCGACGCTTGATCGTGCCAATCCGGTGGCGGAGGCCATCGCGATCCGGGATGGCCGGTTTCTGGTGGTGGGGAGCGAGGGCGAGGTTCGCGCCGCGGTCCTGCCCGATGCGCGGGTGATCGACGTGGGGGGCCGCCGCGTCATTCCGGGGCTGATCGACAGCCACATGCACATCATCCGCGGTGGCCTGAACTTCAACATGGAACTGCGCTGGGATGGCGTGCCTTCGCTGGCCGAGGCGATGGCCATGCTGAAGCAGCAGGTCGATCGCACCCCCGCGCCGCAATGGGTGCGCGTGGTCGGCGGGTTCACCGAGCACCAGTTTGCCGAGAAGCGCCTGCCGACGATCGCCGAGCTCAACGCCGTCGCGCCCGATACGCCGGTGTTCATCCTGCACCTCTACGACCGCGCCCTGCTCAACG
>NZ_DDFB01000133.1:0-3632 GCF_002336885.1 Novosphingobium sp. UBA1939
TCTGCGCGGCGGAGGCCACGCCGGCTTGCGCCAGCAGCGCGACCGCCAGCGTTCCGGAAATCATCGTTCGAGCCATCGGCCGACCCTTTGCACGCATTCTGTACAAGCCCCTGTCTTTCGTCGGGTGATGCCGCCGCCGGGATGCCGACGTGGCCTTGGATGTTTCATGCACCGCACTTGGCCCTTCCATCAAGCCCGGCGTCTGACCATAGCCTGAATCATTCACCTGCCGCTTGGTTCCGGAAACGCTGGCCGTCGGGCAGGCGACCGAATACCGAATGGCGTTTCCATTCGGCGCCGGAATCCCTAGGAGCCTGGGGCATGGCCCGCCACGCACATGCCGTTCCCATCCTGATCGCGCTGACGGGGCTTGCCACGTTCAGCGTGATGGACGGCTTCATGAAGGAGGCGTCGATTCTTGTCGGCGCCTATGCGGCGATGGCCTTGCGCAGCGTGGCGGGAACGGCGCTGATGCTGCCGGTCTGGCTTGGCCGGCGTGGACGCTGGCCGGCGGCGTCCACGATACGGCTTCATGCGCTGCGCGCGGTGGTCGCGGGCGTGATGGCGGTCCTGTTCTTCTACGGAGTGGTGCGCACACCGCTGGCCGAAGGCATCGCGCTGTCGTTCATCGCGCCGCTGATCGCGCTCTATCTCGCCGCCATTTGGCTGGGCGAGCCCGTGGGGCGGCGCGCGGTGGGCGGATCGCTGCTGGCGCTGATGGGCGTGGGTGTGATCGTGGCGGGCAAGCTTGGTGGGCATTATTCCGCCGAAGGGGTGAAAGGGCTTTGCGCCATCCTTGTTTCCGCCGTGCTCTACGCCTGGAATCTCGTGCTGCAGCGGCGCCAGGCGCTGTTAGCTGGGCCGGAAGAGGTGGCCTTCTTCCAGAACGCGGTAACCGCGCTGGTGCTCTTGCCCGGCCTGTTGTGGGTGGCTCCGGCGCCGACGCCGGCCGCGCTGGGCTGGATCGTGACCTCGGCGGCGTTGTCCGCCGCCTCGCTGATGCTGATGACGTGGGCTTATGCCCGCGCCGAAACGCGGGTGCTGGTGCCGCTGGAATATACCGCGTTCATTTGGGCGGCGATCGTCGGCTGGCTGATGTTCGGCGAAGCGCTGACGCTGCGCACGCTCGCAGGCGTCGCCCTGATCGTGGCGGGCTGCCTGATCGCCGTGCGGGCCGGGAAGGCGAATGCGGCGAGCGCCGGGAAAGTGCCGGAACCAGCGGCTTGATCCCGCTTCGTTCCGATCTGAATTGCTGTTGCGAAGCATTAGCCGATGTAATGCTGGGCTTTGGCCGAATTAGACCTTGGCTACCCTTGACGGCGCGGCGGTTAGCGCGCATCGCGCACTCGATTTCGGGTCATCCGGAACCGCACTTTCGCGCCGATTATGCAACGATCGCGTCGTCGCGGGAATGCCCCGATGGATGGCTCTTGGCCAACGGCAGGAGGTACGACACTTAGCCATGACCCAGGTCGGACAGGATACGCTCGGAACCCGCAGCACGCTGAGCGTGGGCGGCAAGGACTATGCCTACTATTCGCTCCGCAAGGCAGCGGCGAAGTTCGGGGACATTTCCCGCCTGCCCTTCTCGATGAAGGTGCTGCTGGAAAACCTGCTGCGCTTCGAGGACGGCGGCTTCACCGTTTCCACCGACGACGTGAAGGCGGTGGTGGACTGGCAGAAGAACCCCAGCGAATCGTCGAACGAGATCCAGTACCGCCCGGCGCGCGTGCTGCTGCAGGATTTCACCGGCGTGCCCTGCGTGGTTGACCTTGCCGCGATGCGCGACGCGATCGCTACGCTGGGCGGCGACACCAGCAAGATCAACCCGCTGGTGCCGGTCAACCTGGTGATCGACCACTCGGTCATGGTCGACGAATTCGGCCACCCCAAGGCGTTCGAGGAGAACGTCGAGATCGAATATCACCGCAACATGGAACGCTATGACTTCCTCAAGTGGGGTTCCAAGTCGCTCAACAACTTCTACGCCGTGCCCCCGGGCACCGGCATCTGCCATCAGGTCAACCTCGAGAACATCGCGCAGACGGTGTGGACCAGCACCGACCAGAACGGCGCGACGGTGGCCTATCCCGACACCTGCGTCGGCACCGACAGCCACACCACGATGATCAACGGCCTGGGCGTGCTGGGCTGGGGCGTCGGCGGCATCGAGGCCGAAGCGGCGATGCTGGGTCAGCCGGTTTCCATGCTCATTCCCGAAGTGGTCGGTTTCAAGTTCACCGGCCAGTTGCAGGAAGGCGTGACCGCCACCGACCTGGTGCTGACCGCCACCAACATGCTGCGCAAGCATGGCGTGGTCGGCCGTTTCGTCGAATACTACGGTCCGGGCCTTGCCGGCCTGACGCTGGCCGATCGCGCCACGCTGGCCAACATGGCGCCAGAATACGGCGCGACCTGCGGCTTCTTCGGCATCGACGAAAAGACGCTGGACTACCTGCGCCTGACCGGCCGCGAGGAAGCGCAGATCGCGCTGATCGAAGCCTATGCCAAGGAGCAGGGCTTCTGGATCGATCCGTCGGTGGAGCCGATCTTCTCCTCGACGCTCGAACTCGACCTGTCGACCGTCGTGCCTTCGCTCGCCGGCCCCAAGCGCCCGCAGGACCGCGTTTCGCTGCCCGACGTGGACGACGTGTTCAACAAGGACATGGCCGAAACCTACAAGAAGGCCCACGCGCGCGTGCCGGTCGAAGGCAAGGACTTCGATCTGGGTGACGGCGACGTGGTGATCGCCGCGATCACAAGCTGCACCAACACCTCGAACCCGGGCGTGCTGGTGGCCGCCGGTCTCGTCGCCAAGAAGGCCGACGAGCTGGGCCTCAAGCCGAAGCCGTGGGTCAAGACCAGCCTCGCCCCCGGATCGCAGGTCGTCACCGACTACCTCGAACGCGCCGGGCTGCAGCCGCACCTCGACAACGTCGGCTTCAACCTCGTCGGCTATGGTTGCACCACCTGCATCGGCAACTCCGGCCCGCTGGCCGATCCGATCAGCAAGGCGATCAACGAGAACGGCCTCGTCGCCAGCGCGGTGATCTCGGGCAACCGCAACTTCGAGGGCCGCGTCAGCCCCGACGTGCGCGCCAACTTCCTCGCCTCGCCACCGCTGGTCGTGGCCTATGCGCTGAAGGGCACGGTGATCGAGGACTTCGTCACCACCCCGATCGGCACCGGCAAGGACGGGCAGGACGTGTTCCTCAAGGACATCTGGCCGACCAACGAGGAAGTCTATTCGACGATGGCCGGCTGCATGGACCGCGCCATGTTCCAGGCCCGCTACGCCGACGTCTACAAGGGCGACAAGCACTGGCAGGCGATCAACGTCACGGGTTCGGAAACCTACCAGTGGCGCGCCGGTTCGACCTATGTCGCCAACCCGCCCTACTTTGAGGGCATGTCGATGACGCCGGCTCCGGTGCAGGACATCATCGAGGCCAAGCCGCTGCTGGTGCTCGGCGATTCGATCACCACCGACCACATCAGCCCCGCCGGCAACATCAAGGCCGATAGCCCCGCCGGCCAGTGGCTGCTGGAGCACCAGGTCTCGAAGGCGGACTTCAACAGCTATGGCGCGCGCCGTGGCCACCACGAAGTGATGATGCGCGGCACCTTCGCCA
>NZ_DDFB01000076.1:0-4002 GCF_002336885.1 Novosphingobium sp. UBA1939
GGAAGGATTTTTGGTCAAGCTGAAGGCGCGCGGCCTCAAGGGCGTCGAACTTGTCGTCTCCGACGACCATGCCGGTCTGGTGGCGGCGATCGGCGAAGCCGTCCCCGAAACGGCATGGCAGCGCTGCTACGTGCACTTTCTCAGGAACGCGCTCGACCATCTGCCCAGAAAGCATGCCGACGACTGCCTGCAGGAACCCAGATGGCTCCATGACCGGCGCGATCTCGCCGAGGCCAAGGCCGATCTCGCCGGCACGCTGTCCGTTAACCACTGGAACGGCGCCGCGACGCCGCAACTGCGCATCCTCGACGCCGCGACAGTCGAACGGTAGATTCGCCGTTTCGGCCGCACCCCGAACCACATTCCAGTTACCCCTCCCCGCAAGGGGGAGGGGGAATGCGGAACGTCAACGCCTCCCTACCAACAAGCGAGCATGTGGCGCCGACGTCGACGACTCCCTCCCCCTTGTGGGGAGGGTACGGGTGGGGGTGAATTGGCGCTGCGGGACCGCAAGTGACCATCTGCTCAGGCAATGGCCGAAAAGCCGATCATGCACTAAGACTGAAACCGGACCACACTATGGGGTCAGGCCAGGCCCATCAGAAGCTTTGTGATGAAATCTGATCTTAGAGCACTCGATTGGAACCTGTTGCGCACGTTCTTTGTCATCATTGAGGAACGCAGTCTAACCCGCGCGGCCGTACGCCTTCAGATCAGTCAACCTTCGGTCACTGCCGCGCTGCAGCGACTGGAAATTACCCTTGGTTTGCGTCTCATCGTGCGCGCCAGCCGGCGCTTCGAGCTGACGCGACATGGCGAGCTTCTCTATGGCGAATGCGCCCAGATCTTCCGCGGCGTGTCGCGCATCGGGGAGAAACTGTCGGGCGCGGAGCGCGACATCACCGGCGCCTTGCGCATCCTCGCCGTCACCGACGTGCGCTACGCGCCATTCGACCAAGCCCTGAGAGAAGTCCATCTGCGCTATCCCTCGATCACGGTGCAGATCGACACTGTCAGCAGCCCGCAGGCCGTGCGCGCCATCTCACGGCAGATTGCACCGCTGGCGATCTGCTTGCTCACGCAACCCATCGCGGGGCTGACCTGCGAGCATCTCGAGCGTGAGGAATTCGGCGTCTTCTGCGGCACTCCCCATCCGTTCTTCGCGAAGGAGGGCTGCGCGGTCGAGCATCTGCGCGGCGAGAGCTTTGTCAGCTTCAGTTGCTACAATGAAGGCGGTGCGCTGGAACCGATGCTGGCGCTCGGCGTCGGCTCGGGCTTCGGCGGACGGATCAGCGGTTCATCTGCGCACCTGCCGGAGGTTCTGCGCATGGTGCAGGCCGGCATCGGCATCGGCATCCTGCCGGTCGCGTCGGTCAGGCGAGAACTGGACGCCGGCCTTCTCTGGTGCATCAGCCCGGAGGGCGTTCAGCTGGGGGCCGATCTCTACCTCGTCACCAACCCGGCCATGTCGCTGGAACTGGCCGAGGTCAGTTTCCTTTCGATCCTGCGAGAGATGATCAGGGCCGATCGGCTCGAGCCGTGACGGCGTGCAGCAGCACGTTCAGCCCAGGCGCCAGCATGTCGGGCGTGGCCAGCTCGTTGTTGTTATGGGTGATCCCATCCTTGCAGGGCGTGAAGATCATCGCGGTCGGAACCTGCTTCGCCAGGAAATAGGCGTCGTGCCCGGCCTGGCTGGGCAGTTTCAGCCCGTTGAAGCCAAGCGTGGCCGCCGCCTCGCTGACATGGTCAACCATCGTCTTGTCGAAGATGTCGCCGCCCCAGCTCCACTGGTCCAGCACGCGGTACTCGCAGCCGGAGCGGATACCCGCCTCGGCCACGGCGCGCAGCATCCTGACCCGCATCAACTCGGCCACTTCAGGATCGTCATGGCGCACGTCGCAGACAGCCTCGGCCCAGTCCGACAGCAGCCCCGCCTTGTTCGGCGAGGCGGAGAGCCGCGCCGCCGTCGCCTTGCCGCCGGTCGCGGTATGTTCCCAGCCAAGGTCGTCCACAGCGACCAGAAGGCGCGCACCCGCCACCAGCGCGTTCTTGCGCTTCGCCATTGGCCATGGTCCGGTATGGGCCGTCTCTCCGCGATATTCGACCAGTATCCCATGCGAGACATAGCCGTGCGTGACGATGCCGACGTCATGCCCGGTGCGATCCAGCACGTCGCCCTGCTCGATGTGCAACTCGAAATAGCCGTCGATCTCGCGTCCGCCCACCGGGGCCGCGCCGCGATAGCCGATGGCGTCCAGAGCCTGCCCGATCGTCACCCCGTCGGCGTCCTTCAGGCCGAGCGCCCAGTCCAGCGCGTAATCCCCCACGAAGCAGCCCGAGGCCACCATCGGCGGCGAGAAGCGCGCGCCTTCCTCGTTCGTCCAGTTGACGATCTCGATCGGACGGCGAGTCGCGATGCCCAGGTCGTTCAGCCGCCGCACGACTTCGAGCGCCCCGAGGACGCCCACTATCCCATCGAAGCGCCCGCCATTCTCCTGCGTGTCGAGATGGCTGCCAACCAGCACCGGTGGCAGATCCTCGGTGCCCTCGCGGCGGGCGAAGATGCTGCCCATGCAGTCGATGGTGACGCTCAGCCCCGCCTCACGGCACCATTCCACGAACCGGTCGCGCATCCGGCGGTCGGACTCGGTGAGGGTGAGCCGGCTGAGACCGCCCTCCCGTCCCGGACCTATCGCAGCGGACGCGTCCAGCGTCTCAAGGAAGCGGTCAAGGTGGGCACGAATGTCGGGGCTCAAGCTCATGGCGGGGATTCCGGTTTTCGGCTCAGTTTCCGGCGGCGTTCAGCAGATCGAGCGTCGTCGCGGTGGCGCCGAACAGTTCCGGCGTCAGTTCGATCACGGCGGGAGCTCCCGCCGCCATTGCCTCGGTGATACTGCGGCAAGCTTCGTCGGTCGTGGCGGGGGCATGCGCGGCGATGCCGTAGGCGTGCGCGATGGCGATGAAGTCGGGTGTTGGATAGACTGTGCCGACCGGCGACACGTTGCGCTGCACCATGCCCTTGTGGATCTGGCCGAAGCACTTGTTATTCCACAGAACCACGACCACCGGCAGGGCTTTCTCGGCCATGACGGCCAGCTCGGTCAGGGTGAACTGGAAACCGCCATCGCCGACGATGGCCACGACTTTCGCCCCCGGCTTGCCTATCGCGGCGCCGATCGCGGCGGGCAGCGCATAGCCGAGCGAACCGAAGCCGGCCGGATGGATCCAGCGCCCCTTGGTCGTCGCGGGATAGAGATAGTTTCCCGCATAGGCGATGGTCGTCATGTCGGTGAAGATCATCGTCTCGGACGGAAGGCTGGCGCTAATCGCGTCCAGGGCCGAGAGATAGATGGCATCGAGCCCCTTCTCCCCCGCGCGCAGTTCGGCGCGCAGCCGCGCCACCTCCGCCTCGACGTCGGCGCGCGGCCGGATCTCGGACATCGCCTGCACCGCCTCCAGGATCGAAGCGACGGCCGGAGCCGCATCCGCAAGGATGGGCAGCGTCGTCGCATGCGGGTCGCAGAGCTGCTCGTGGTCGATATCGATGCGGATCATTTCGCCTGTTAATGGCAGCGGAGCCGAGGTCAGGAACTCGCTCTGCGCCAGTTCCGAACCAACGGTCAGCACCACATCCGACCGCGCCAGCAACGCACGGCCATCGGCGCGGTGCAGCACCGCGTCCAGCCATAGCGGGTGGTCGGGCGGCAGGCTGCCCTTGCCGGCGATGGTGGAGAAGACCGGTGCCGCCAGATGCTCGGCCAGCGCCTGCAGGTCGGCCGCGGCCGAGCGCGCCCCGCCGCCCAGGATAAGCATCGGCCGCCGTGCGCCAGCCAGAAGACTGGCGGCACGGACGACGTCCTCGGGCCGCGCGCCGGGACGGGCCGACAACCGCCGCGGCGTCCAGTCGCCGCGGGCCGGGCTCGCCAGCACGTCCATGGGGATGTCGAGATAGACCGGACGCGGTCGGCGGCTGTCGAAGACGGCGAAGGCGCGGTCGAGATA
>NZ_DDFB01000084.1:0-275 GCF_002336885.1 Novosphingobium sp. UBA1939
GATCACGTCCGCGCCCTGTTCGATGCTCCAGCCGATCGCCAGCGCCAGCGCGCGGGCGCTGGTCTTCAGCGCGTCGTGGAACACGCGCACCGGCAGGATCAGCGCGTCCGGCGCCTTTTCCTGGATGGCGGCGGTCACGGCCGTGCCGTGGCCGAGCCGGTCCAGCGTGGCGTCGGCTTCTTCTGACAGGGTGCCGTCCGAAGCGATGGCCGCGCCCGGCAGCAGCTTCACGCCGTCGATATGTGGATGATCGGGGTGGACGCCGCTGTCGATCA